>NZ_CAJCKS010000024.1:0-45313 GCF_903970985.1 Pantoea sp. ME81
ATCCGGAGTGGCACTCCGATCACGACCCGGTTTCGCAACGCTTGTTTGCGGCTTTTATCCACGCGGCTCTCTGTTATCACAAGGAAAAACAGCCATGAATGATGCCACTCTGGCGCCTGGGCGACGTTTATCGCAAATCCGGCAGGAGATGGGATTGTCTCAGCGTCGCGTCGCCGAGTTGTCAGGACTCACACACAGTGCTATCAGCACCATTGAGCAGGACAAAGTCAGTCCAGCGCTGAGTACCTTGCAGAAATTGCTGAAGGTGTACGGCTTGTCGTTGTCAGAGTTTTTCTCGGAGCCAAAGGTAAACAGCACGCCGCGCGTGATCGTACGTCCGGAAGAGTGCGTGGAGATCGGCAGCCTCGGCGTGTCGTTGCGTTTGGTGGAGAACGGCGCTGAAAAACGTGCGCTGGCGATGTTGATTGAACGCTACGAACCGGGTTCCAGCACCGGAGAGAAACTGCGTCATCCTGGTGAAGAGACCGGAACGGTGCTGGAAGGAGAAATCACGCTGGTGGTCAATGGTCAGAGTTATCACCTTTATTGTGGCGAGAGTTACGTGATCGATACCGGCTTGCCGCACAGTTTTACCAATACGTCTGAGCTGCCGTGTCGCATCGTCAGTGCGCACACCCCAGCGAATTTCTGAGTTCACGCGCTAAAGGAGGATGTGATGCAACATGTGGGAAGTTATTACGCAGCAACCGCGAATGCGCATGAGCCGTGGCCCGAACTGCAGGAATCGGTGCAGTGTGATGTCTGTATTATTGGCGGCGGATTTACCGGCCTCTCCTCGGCGCTGTTTTTGACCGAAGCCGGTTATGACGTGGTGCTACTCGAAGCGGCGAAGATTGGTTTCGGAGCCAGCGGTCGTAACGGCGGCCAGGTGGTGAATTCTTACAGCCGCGATGTGGATGTAATTGAACAACGCTACGGCAAAGACGTGGCGAAGATGCTGGGCAATATGATGTTTGAGGGCGCGGAGATTATTCGCGATCGCATCGACCGTTATGCTATCGCCTGTGATTACCGTCCTGGCGGCATTTTTGCCGCGTTGAATCAGCGTCAGATGGGCCACTTGCGCAGCCAAAAAGCCAACTGGGAGCGCTATGGTAACCATAATCTGGAGCTGCTGGATGAGCGCGCGATTCGTCGCGAAGTGGCGACCGATCGCTATGTCGGCGGCTTGCTGGATAAGCGCGGCGGGCATCTGCATCCGCTTAATCTGGCGCTGGGTGAAGCAGAGGCGATTCGTCGTCACGGCGGACGCATCTATGAACAATCCGCGGCGCTGAAAGTGAAGTACGGCGAACCGCATCGGGTGAAAACCGCCAAAGGTGAAGTCACTGCCACCTTTGTGATATTTGCCGGTAATGCTTATCTCCCCTCACAACTGGAGCCGCGCCTGAGCCGTAAAAGCATGCCGTGTGGCTCGCAAATCCTCACCACCGAGCCATTAAGCCGCGACCAGGCGTTGGGTTTATTGCCGAACAATCACTGCGTCGAAGATTGTAATTATCTGCTGGATTACTTCCGCCTCACCGCCGATAACCGCCTGCTGTACGGCGGCGGTGTGGTGTATGGCGCACGTGAGCCGGATGATATAGAAGCACTGATCCGCCCTAAGTTGTTACGCACTTTCCCGCAGCTTAAGGAGGTGAAATTTAGCCACCGCTGGAGCGGTAACTTCCTGCTGACGCTGTCACGTATGCCGCAGTTTGGGCAAATCGAGAAGAATGCGTTCTTTATGCAAGGGGATAGCGGACATGGCGTGACCTGTACCCACTTGTCGGGAAGGCTGATTGCCGAGGTGCTGCGCGGACAGGCAGAAAGGTTTGATGCGTTTGCCAAATTGCCGCATTTACCGTTTCCTGGCGGCAGGCGGTTTAAAGTGCCACTGACGGCAATGGGCGCGGTGTGGTATGCGTTGCGGGATCGGTTGGGGGTTTAGCCGCAACGCATTGTTGCGGCGCAATTTATTGCGAGTGTTATTTAAAACCCGCGATAAATCGCGCCGCTAGCGAAATAGTGCAGAAGTCTGCACTCGCACGTCAATCTCACTCCAGTGGCATCTTCATCGGGTCATCGTAGCTGTACTCAAATCCCAGCTCGTTGCAGATCTTCGAGCCATCGACCACCTTCCCCGCCGAACGCACGGGCTCGGCAGCAAAGGTCGGTGCCACCAACCCCAACTGCTTCGAAACAAACGGATAAAAATCATCGCGCGCGGGATGTTTCGACGCGCACAGGTTGTAGACACGTCCACCTTTTGGCGTTTGCAGCAACAGTACAATCGCATCCACCACATCATCGAGATGCACCAGATTCACCGCGTGACCACCATTCTCCAGTCCAGTTTTACCCGCCAGGAATCGACCCGGATGACGATTGGGCCCGACCAGTCCCGCCAAACGCACAATATCCACGCTGGTGCCCGGCAGATCGTGCAGCCAGTTTTCCAGCTCCACCAGTGTCTTACCCGCCACACTCTCTGGCTGCAGTGCACTGCTCTCCTTCATTACGCCCGAACCGGTGCCATAGACTGATGACGAGCTAGTGAAGATAATGCGCGGAACCTTGTGCGCCAATGCGGTATCCACCACATTTTGCACTGCTTGCATATAGTCTTCGCCACCCTGCACGGTGCGGCTGGCAGGCAAAGTCACCACCAGCGCTTCCACCGCCATCAGCGTGGCTAATTCATCGGCTTCACACTCAATTTCCGGGGTGAGCACCAGTTGAAACGCCTCAATACCGCAACGGCGCGCGGCATCGACACCATCGGGAGAGGTTTTGCTGCCGGTCACTTGCCAGCCGCGTGCCGTCAGCGCCATCGCCAGCGGCATACCCAGCCATCCCAGACCTACAATCGCGACTTTTTTCATACCGACTCCTGCTTTCCAGCGCTAAGACACTTCATCTTAATCCCAGCGATTATGGCAAACCAGCGCAAACTGTTGCGGAAGGTTCCGAGAACTGACGTTAAAAAAGGGTTGCCAAGCGCCGCCATCTTCGTTAGGTTAATCAGCACGCAAATGAATACTCATTCAGCAACGGAATTTACTATGACACGCGTTCAGTTCAACCACCATCATCACCATCATCCTGACTAGTCTTTCAGGCGATGTGTGCTGGGAGACGATTAGGATCTTCCAGTGGTGCGAACGCAAAGAGAGCCCCCGGAAGATCATCTTCCGGGGGTTTTTTTATGGGCGAACGCAACCCCACTGAGTTCAGACAGGATTGAATAAGAGGACAGGAACCATGTTAGATAACACCCGTATTCGCATAGCTATGCAGAAATCTGGCCGTTTAAGTGATGAATCACGCGAACTGTTGGCCCGCTGCGGTATCAAAATCAACCTTCAGCAGCAGCGTCTGATTGCGTTTGCGGAGAACATGCCTATCGATATCCTGCGTGTACGTGATGACGATATCCCTGGCCTGGTGATGGATGGCGTGGTGGATCTCGGCATCGTCGGTGAAAACGTGCTGGAAGAAGAGCTGCTGGACCGCCGCGCACAAGGCGAAGACCCGCGCTACTTCACCCTGCGTCGTCTCGATTTCGGCGGTTGCCGCCTGTCGCTGGCGATGCCAGTGGATGCGGAATATACCGGCCCGCAGTGCCTGCAGAACTCACGTATTGCCACCTCTTATCCGCACCTGCTGAAGAAATATCTCGATAAGCAAGGCGTCTCCTTTAAGTCTTGCCTGCTGAACGGTTCGGTGGAAGTCGCGCCACGCGCGGGTTTGGCCGATGCCATTTGCGACCTGGTATCGACCGGTGCCACCCTTGAAGCCAACGGCCTGCGTGAAGTGGAAGTCATCTACCGCTCTAAAGCGGTACTGATTCAACGCGACGGCGAGCTGCCAGCAGCCAAGCAAGAACTGATCGACAAAATGATGACGCGCATTCAGGGCGTGATCAAAGCGCGTGAATCCAAATACATCATGCTGCACGCGCCAAGCGAGCGCCTGGAAGAAGTGATCGCCCTGCTGCCAGGTGCCGAGCGCCCAACCGTATTGCCACTGGCAGGCGAAGTGAGCCGCGTGGCGATGCACATGGTGAGCAGTGAAACCCTGTTCTGGGAAACCATGGAAAAACTGAAAGCGCTGGGTGCCAGCTCGATCCTCGTACTGCCAATCGAAAAAATGTTGGAGTAACAGCATGAGCACAATCATGACCCCGATTGACTGGCAACAGTGTGATGAACAACAGCAGCAAGCGCTGCTGATGCGCCCGGCAATTTCTGCTTCGGCGAGCATCAGCGAAATCGTGCGCGATGTGCTGACGCAAGTAAAAGAACAAGGCGATGATGCGCTGCGCGAGTTCAGCGCACGCTTCGACAAAGCGCAGGTGGAAAACCTGCGCGTCACGCCTGAAGAGATGCAAGCCGCCAGCGATCGTCTGAGCGACAAGTTGAAGCAGGCGATGGCAGTGGCCGTCGGCAATATCGAAACTTTCCATAACGCGCAGATTCTGCCCGCGGTGGATATTGAGACCCAGCCGGGTGTGCGCTGCCAGCAGATCACCCGTCCGGTACAATCGGTTGGGTTGTATATTCCTGGCGGATCTGCTCCGCTGTTCTCCACGGTATTAATGCTGGCAACCCCAGCACGTATTGCCGGTTGTGGTCGTGTGGTGCTCTGTTCGCCCCCGCCGATTGCCGATGAAATTCTTTATGCAGCGCAACTGTGCGGCGTAAAAGAGGTGTTTCAGGTAGGCGGTGCGCAAGCGATTGCTGCGCTAGCCTTCGGCACCGAAACTGTACCAAAAGTGGACAAGATCTTTGGCCCAGGCAACGCCTACGTCACCGAGGCCAAACGTCAGGTGAGCCAGCGTTTAGATGGCGCTGCTATTGATATGCCTGCTGGCCCATCAGAGGTTTTGGTGATTGCTGATGAAGGTGCCACACCGGCATTTGTCGCTTCTGATCTGCTATCACAAGCAGAGCACGGCCCGGATTCACAGGTTATCTTGCTGACCCCTTCGCTGAAACTGGCAGAAGGCGTGGCTCAGGCGGTGGAAGAACAGCTCGCGCAGTTGCCACGTGCGGCCACCGCACGTCAGGCGCTGGAGAGTAGCCGTCTGATAGTGCTGCGCGATCTGGCGCAGTGTGTGGAGATCTCCAACCTGTACGGTCCTGAGCACCTGATTATTCAGACGCGCCAGCCACGTGATCTGGTGGATGCGATCACCAGCGCCGGTTCGGTATTCCTTGGCGACTGGTCACCGGAATCAGCGGGTGATTACGCCTCCGGGACGAACCATGTATTACCGACTTACGGTTATACCGCCACCTGTTCAAGTCTGGGATTAGCCGATTTCCAGAAGCGTATGACGGTGCAAGAGCTGACGCCACAAGGCTTCCTCAATCTGGCTTCAACCATTGAAACCTTAGCCGCCGCTGAGCAGCTGGAAGCCCATAAAAACGCCGTTACCCTGCGTGTTGCCGCGCTGAAGGAGCAAGCATGAGCATTGAAGATTTAGCCCGCGCCAATGTGCGCGCGTTGACGCCGTATCAATCTGCGCGTCGTTTGGGGGGTAACGGTGATGTGTGGCTGAATGCCAACGAATTCCCGCTGCCGGTGCCCTTTGAGCTGTCTCAGCAAACGCTGAACCGCTATCCGGAATGCCAGCCGAAGTTGGTGATTGAGCGCTATGCGGCTTTTGCCGGTTTATCGCCGGAGCAAGTGATTGTCAGTCGTGGTGCTGATGAAGGCATTGAGCTGTTAATGCGCGCCTTCTGTGAGCCGGGCAAAGATGCGATTCTGTTCTGCCCGCCGACATACGGCATGTACAGCGTGAGCGCGGAAACCATCGGCATCGAGTATCGCACCGTGGCAGCATTGGATGACTGGCAGCTGAATCTGCCCGCCATTGCCGAACAGTTAGACGGCGTGAAAGTGGTCTACATGTGCAGCCCGAACAATCCGACCGGCAACCTGATCAATCAAGACGATATCCGTAAACTGCTGGAGATGACCGCCGGTAAAGCACTGCTGGTCGCCGATGAAGCCTATATCGAGTTTTGCCCAGAGGCGACTCTCGCAGGTTGGTTGAAAGAATATCCACATCTGGTGATCCTGCGCACGCTATCAAAAGCCTTTGCGCTGGCTGGCCTGCGCTGTGGCTTTACGCTGGCCAACAAGCCCGTGATCGACCTGTTGATGAAAGTGATCGCGCCTTACCCGCTGGCGACCCCGGTTGCTGATGTCGCGGGACAGGCGCTGAGCGAAGAAGGCATTGCGCTGATGCGTAAGCATGTCGCCGAACTCAACGCCAATCGTGCATGGCTGTTTGAACAACTGCCACAGCTGAACGTGGTGCAGCAGGTGTTCCCGAGCGAAACCAACTACATTCTGGCGCGCTTCACTGATTCGCCAAAAGTGTTTAAAACGCTGTGGGATCAAGGCATTATTCTGCGCGACCAAAACAAAAACCCCGGCCTTGCGGGATGCCTGCGCATCTCCATCGGCACCCGTGAAGAGTGCGAGCGCCTGATCGCCGCGCTGCAAGCCTTATCAGTGGAGCAAGCATGAGTCAGAAGACCCTTTTTATCGACCGCGACGGTACCATCATCTCTGAGCCGCCAACGGATTTTCAGGTTGATCGCATGGAGAAACTGGCGTTTGAAAAGAACGCCATCCCTGCGCTGCTGGCCCTGCAAAATGCCGGCTATCAGCTGGTGATGATCACCAATCAGGATGGCCTGGGCACCGACAGCTTCCCACAGGCTGATTTTGATGGCCCACACAACCTGATGATGCAGATTCTGACTTCACAGGGTGTGAAGTTCAGCGACATCCTGATCTGCCCGCATAAACCGGAAGATAACTGCGATTGCCGTAAGCCGAAAACCAAAATGGTGGAAGCCTGGCTGGCACAAGGCGCACTGGATACCGCAAACAGCTACGTCATTGGCGATCGCCTGACTGATATCCAGCTGGCTGAGAACATGGGCATTCAGGGCCTGCGTTACGGTGCAGAAGGTATTGACTGGGACGCGATCCAGGCACGCCTGACCAAGCGTGACCGCCATGCGCTGGTGCAACGCAACACCAAAGAGACGCAGATCAAGGTGGAAGTGTGGCTGGACCGCGAAGGCGGTAGCAAAATCAATACTGGCGTCGGCTTCTTTGACCACATGTTGGATCAGATTGCCGTACACGGCGGCTTCCGCATGAACATCGACGTGAAAGGCGATCTCTATATTGACGATCACCACACCGTGGAAGATACCGGTCTGGCGCTGGGTGAAGCGCTGCTGAAAGCGCTGGGCGACAAGCGAGGCATCGGCCGTTTCGGCTTCGTGCTGCCGATGGATGAGTGCCTGGCGCGCTGTGCACTGGATATCTCTGGTCGTCCGCATATCGAGTTTAAAGCCGAGTTCAGCTATCAGCGTGTCGGCGATCTCAGCACCGAGATGGTTGAGCACTTCTTCAGCTCCCTCTCCTACGCCATGATGAGCACTCTGCACCTGAAAACCAAAGGCAAGAACGATCATCATCGTGTGGAAAGCCTGTTTAAAGCCTTTGGCCGCACCCTGCGCCAGGCAATTCGCGTGGATGGCAACACCCTGCCGAGTTCGAAAGGAGTGCTGTGATGAACGTGGTGATTCTCGATACCGGGTGCGCCAACCTTTCCTCCGTGAAGTGGGCGATTGAGCGCCTCGGCTACACGCCAGAGGTGAGCCGCGATCCGGATGTGGTGCTGCGTGCCGACAAGCTGTTGTTGCCAGGCGTGGGCACCGCGCAAGCCGCCATGAACCAGTTGCAGGAGCGTGACCTGATCGATCTGATCAAAGCCTGTACCCAACCGGTACTCGGCATTTGTCTTGGCATGCAGTTGCTGGGCCGCGGCAGCGATGAGAATGGCAGCGTGACCACGCTGGGTTTGGTGGATGAACCCGTCTCGCTGATGGATACCCAGGGTTTGCCCTTGCCACATATGGGCTGGAACCAGATCACTTCGCAAGCTGGCAACCACCTGTTCCGTAATATCCCGGACGGCAGCTACTTCTATTTTGTGCACAGCTACGCCATGCCAGTGAATGCCGCCACCATCGCCCAGTGCGATTACGGCCATCCGTTCACCGCTGCTCTGCAGAAAGATAACTTCTTCGGCGTGCAGTTCCACCCGGAGCGTTCTGGCAAAGCAGGCGCGCAGTTGCTGAAAAATTTCCTGGAGATGTGATGATTATCCCCGCATTAGATTTAATCGACGGCAAAGTGGTGCGTCTGCATCAGGGCGACTACGGTCAGCAGCGCGACTACGGTAGCGATCCGCTGCCGCGTCTGCAGGATTACGAACGTCAGGGCGCGGAAGTGCTGCACCTGGTGGATCTCACTGGCGCCAAAGATCCGGCTAAACGCCAAATCCCTCTGCTCACTACCTTGCTGCGCGGCGTGAATGTACCGGTGCAGGTCGGTGGCGGCATCCGCAATCGTGAAGACGTTGCAGCCTTGCTGGCAGCCGGCGCGACTCGCGTGGTGGTGGGCTCCACGGCAGTGAAACAGCCAGAGGAAGTGAAAAGCTGGTTCAACGAGTTCGGCGCGGATGCCATTGTACTGGCGCTGGATGTGCGCATTGACGCCAACAATCGCAAAGAAGTGGCAATCAGTGGCTGGCAGGAAGCGGCTGGCGTAACGCTGGAAGAAGTGATTGGCTGGTATCAACCAGTTGGCCTGAAGCACGTGCTGTGCACCGATATCTCCCGCGATGGCACGTTAAGTGGTTCCAACGTGGCGCTGTATAAAGAAGTGTCTGATGCCTTCCCGGACATCGCATTTCAGAGTTCAGGCGGCATTGGATCGCTGGATGACATCGCGGCTTTACGTGGCAGTGGCGCACAGGGCGTGATTGTCGGTCGTGCTTTACTGGAAGATAAATTCACCGTAGCGGAGGCGATTGCATGCTGGCAAAACGGATAATTCCTTGTCTCGATGTCCGTGACGGACAAGTGGTGAAAGGCGTGCAGTTCCGCAACCACGAAATTATTGGCGATATCGTGCCACTGGCGCAGCGCTATGCGCAGGAAGGCGCTGACGAGCTGGTGTTCTATGATATCACCGCCTCTTCTGATGGCCGTGTGGTGGATAAAAGCTGGGTGTCACGTGTCGCAGAAGTGATTGATATTCCATTCTGCGTGGCGGGCGGTATCAAGAGTGAGGAGGATGCCGCGCGCATTCTGCAGTTCGGTGCGGATAAGATCTCCATCAACTCTCCGGCGCTGGCTGACCCGACGCTGATCACGCGTCTGGCGGATCGCTTTGGTGTGCAGTGCATCGTGGTGGGGATTGATACCTGGTTTGATGAAGCCACTGGCAAGTATCACGTCAATCAATATACCGGCGATGAATCACGTACCCGTGTCACCACCTGGGAAACCCTGGATTGGGTACAGGAAGTGCAGAAGCTAGGCGCGGGCGAAATCGTGCTGAACATGATGAACCAGGATGGCGTACGTAATGGTTACGATCTGGTGCAGCTGAAGAAAGTGCGTGAGGTATGTAAAGTGCCCCTTATCGCTTCTGGCGGAGCAGGCACCATGCCGCACTTCCTCGAAGCCTTTGAACAGGCAAACGTCGATGGTGCGCTGGCCGCTTCAGTGTTTCACAAACAAATTATCAATATCGGCGAGTTGAAAAACTTCCTGATCGACAACGGTGTGGAGATTCGCGCGTGTTAACTGCAGAACAACTGGCCAAACTGGATTGGGCCAAAACCGCGGGCATGATGCCCGTCATCGTCCAGCATAACGTTTCTGGCGAAGTGCTGATGCACGGTTATATGAATGAGGAAGCGCTGCAAAAGACGCTGGCGGAAGGCAACGTCACCTTCTTCTCTCGCACCAAAAACCGCTTGTGGACCAAGGGGGAAACCTCCGGTCACTTTCTGCAGGTGGCGAGCATCACCCCGGATTGTGATAACGACACCCTGCTAGTGCTGGCAAACCCGATTGGGCCAACCTGCCACCTCGGCACCTCAAGCTGCTTCTCACCGGCTGCGCCAGATTGGGCGTTCCTCTATCAGCTGGAGCAGCTGCTGGCTTCGCGTAAGAGCGCCGATCCTGAGAGTTCTTACACCGCGAAACTGTATGCCAGCGGCACCAAGCGTATCGCGCAGAAAGTCGGTGAAGAAGGCGTGGAAACCGCACTGGCAGCCACAGTGAACGATCGCCACGAACTGACCAACGAAGCGTCTGATCTGCTGTATCATCTGATGGTGCTGCTGCAGGATCAGGAGCTGGATTTGAGCACGATTATTAATAATCTGCGGGCGCGTCATAAGTAACAGATTGTGCAATAAGCTGCTCAAAATTGACATTTCAAAACTATTTTGAGCAGCATACTTCTCAAAAAAAGCAAAGCTAGTTAAAATTGAGCAATATACTGCTCATTGGAGGTTAGCATGCTTATCCTACAGCTCTACCTTGATGGAAACTGGCACGACGTTGCCGAGCTTGATGTTAAAGAGCCTTCTAAAGGTCGTGAAAGCGCAGCACTTCTTGCTTATGACTTCAATTATGCAGCTGAACATCTCGACCGAAACGATATCGCTAGCTGTAGTTTGAATTATCCCGTAATGCTGATAGGCAGCCATTTTGCGCAGCCTTGGTTTGGTTTCCTCGACGATATTGTCCCAGCGGGAGCAAGCCGACGTTATTGGATTCAGCATCTTGGTTTACAGGGTAAATCTTCAGCTGAGCAAGATTATGCGCTATTGAAAGCCGGCACCATTGCGCCTGTTGGAAATTTACGTATCAAAGATTCCCTACCCCAACTCCCTGAAAATAGCCAACTCAAGACTCGCCGTTTTCCTGCCGAATGGGCGATTGAGAGAGACAGTGATTTTCTTGAATATGCGCAACAAATGGGAGCCGCCAGCGGCGGCGCAACAGGTGCGGGAGGGGAAGCGCCAAAACTGCTGCTACGACGAAATACAAACAGCGAAGTGTGGATTGATACCTGGCAAGATGATCAACAGAACCGGGATATCCCTTATCTGGTCAAATATCCGCGTGGATCACGAAGCCCAATCGACTGCGACATCCTGCGCGCAGAATATCATTTCTATCATGAGTTACAGGCCATGGGTGTAGAGACGATTGACACGCAGGAGATGTTGCTATGCGAAGGTGAACGATACCCCTCGCTTTGGCTACCACGCTTTGATATTGCGTTTGTTGAAAACAGAAAAGTCATGTACGGGCTTGAATCCATCTATTCGTTAATGAAAAAACCACCGGGTAGTTATCTCAATCATTTTGAGGTCATTCGCTGCCTGGTTGAGCGATTAGCTTTAACAGGTGAAGATCGCGAAAAGTTGGTCAGTGAATGGGTTAAACGTGACATGCTCAATGTAGCATTTGGTAATTCAGATAATCATGGGCGCAATAGTGCCATTCTAAAAAAACCATCAGGGATGTGGCTTGCACCGGTATATGACTTCGCACCGATGAAAGCCGATCCAGAAGGCGTGGTGCGAACAACCCAATGGGGTTCACCTTACGAAGAGGGTGGCCATTACAATTGGCAGTTGATTGCTCAACAGCTCAACGAGTTTATCCCTGAAGCGTCATTACTCAATTCGTTGCGTGAGTTAACCCGCAAGCTCGCTGGATTAAAATCCCGACTTGCCGCTCGGGGTGTACCGCATTCAATTCTGGAGATGCCAGGCATTGGTTTTAACTATCTCGAAGAACGCATCGCTGGGTGGCAAATATGAAGAATACGATGACGCCTTTTGAGCGAGAAGCGATGCTGCTAGGCCTTCTTCAACAATTTATTGAGGAGAAGTTAACTCATGGCCAACTCTTAATGCAGCTTCGTAAAAAGGTGCTGGGGTTTTCACAGGAACGCTATGCCAGCTTAGCGGGCATCAGTCGTCGCACGTTATCTGACGTTGAGCTGGACAAAGAAAGTATCACGCTGACTACGTTGAATCGCGTATTTAAACCTCTTGGATTGAAACTGGGCTTGCTGCCACGCCAAAAACATATGATGCAGGAATTACTCAGCAATCTTACTCAACAGGGAGCCCCTGATGACCACTCATGAGAAACTGATCGCCCTTCTCAACCAGCACAACGCGCGCTATCGCGTGGTCGAGCATCCCGCGACTGGCAAATGTGAAGCTGTTGCTGAGATTCGCGGGACTGAAGTGGGACAAGGCGCCAAAGCATTGGTGTGCCATGTCAAAGGTAACGGTATCAAACAGCATGTGTTGGCGGTTCTGCCGGCTGATCAACAGGCGGATTTGAGCAAAGTGGCTGAATCGGTGGGTGGGCGTCGCGCTTCTTTGGCTTCTCCAGCAGAGGTGGACGCATTAACGGGCTGTGTGTTCGGTGCGATTCCGCCCTTCAGTTTTCATCCCGACCTGCGGTTGGTGGTAGACCCGCTGCTGTTTGAACGTTACGACGAAATTGCCTTTAACGCGGGTCTGCTCGAGAAATCAGTGGTGATGAGTGTGGCGGATTATCGCACGATGCATAATGGTAACGTCATGAAAATAATCTGCTAATTGCCATGGCGGACAGTGATCGGTACTCTGCGTTATTCCACATCACGAAAAAAGAAGACCGAAATTATGGCAAGTTCTCGTTTTACTGCCCGCCTGCGTCAGACGCTGGCGCTGGCTGTGCTGGCAGGTTGCGCATTTGGCGCACAGGCAAAGATTGAACAAGTACGCTTCGCGGTTGATCCAACCTACCCTCCTTTCGAATCCAAAACCCCGCAGGGCAAACTGGTGGGTTTTGATATCGACCTGGGCAACGCGCTGTGCGAGCAGATGCAAGCCAAATGCGTGTGGGTTGAGAGCCAGTTCGACGGCATGATTCCAGCGCTGAAAGCCCGCAAGTTTGATGCCATCCTGTCGGATATGGGTATCACTGAAGAGCGTCTGAAACAGATCGACTTCACTGTGCCGCTCTATGATACGCACACCCAATTGATTGCACGCAAAGGCTCTGGCCTGCTGCCAACGGCTGAATCGCTGAAAGGCAAAACGGTTGGTGTTGAGCAGGGAACCGTGCAGGAGCGCTATGCACTGGCAAAATGGCAGCCACACGGCGTGAACGTGGTGCCTTACGGCGATCAGGCGCAGGTTGAAAGTGATTTGATCTCTGGTCGTCTGGATGTGGTGTTCACCGATGCGGCGCAGGCGGCAAACGGCTTCCTGAAACACCCACAGGGCAAAGATTTTGAACTGGCTGGCCCGATTGTGGAAGACCCGATTATCGGTCCTGGCACGGCGATTGGTCTGCGTAAAGGCGACGAAGAGCTGAAAACGGCTCTCGATAACGCTTTCGCTGAGATTAAGAAAAACGGCACTTTTGACAAGATCCAGAAGAAGTACTTCGCCACCGATATCTCGATCCAGCATTAATCAATGCAGGGGCGGTCTTCAGGCCGCCCTGTTCGCGCGGCTAACATGAGCAAGCGCAAATTTAGCGGCTTCATACCCGCTCATTTTCACAGCAGCACTATAATTCCAGTCAATAAAATTAATCAGGCACGACGTTCAGCGTGCCGTAGATACAGGACATCGACCGCGCCATGCAACAACAACATCATCCCTTGTTAAGTGCTTCCCTCGGTACACAGCGCGAAATCGTCAGCTTTCATTTCGGTACCGATTCCCAGCAGCGCGTCTACATTCAGGCGGCACTGCACGGTGATGAACTGCCGGGTATGGCGGTGGCGTGGTATCTGAAACACAAGCTTCTGGCGCTGGAATCGGCCGGGCAGCTCAAATCCAAAATTACGCTGGTGCCGGTGGCAAATCCGCTGGCGATGGGGCAACACTGGCACGGCAGCCATTTGGGCCGATTCCATACGCTTTCAGGTCAGGATTTCAATCGCCGTTTCCCGGCGTTAGGCGATACCCTGGCTGAAGAGTTGGCCGGTTCGTTGACGCAAAGCGAGTATGAAAACAAGCGGCTGATCCGTGATGCCATTGATCGCCATTATCGCGATCGCATTGCTAAAACCGAACTGGATGCGCAGCGCTTCACGTTGATGCGTATGGCCAGTCAGGCTGATTTGATGATTGACCTGCACTGCGACTGGGACGCATTGCCGCATCTCTACACGACCCCGCATGCGTGGCAGGATATCGAGCCTTTAGCGCGTTGGTTAGGTAGCGAAGTACAGCTTCTGGCCCAAATCTCTGGTGGCGAGCCGTTTGATGAAGCCTGCTGCGAGCCATGGTTAACGCTGGCCGAACGGTTTGGTAGTGAGTATCCGATGCCACGGGGTTTGTTGCCAGTGACGTTAGAATTACGTGGGGTTGCTGATGTTTCGCCAGAACAGGCGGAGAAGGATGCGGATGCGATTATTAATGCCTTGATTGAGGGTGGCTACATTGCGGGTGACGTGGTTGAGTCCCCTGCTCTGATCAACCCTGCAACGCCGCTGGCAGGTTGTGAGTATATCCATGCGCCGCATTCAGGGCTGTTGTTGAATCGCCGTGAGTTGGGCGAATGGATCAAGCCGGGTGAAGTGGTGGCCGAGATTGTGGACCCAATTACCGACCAGGTGACGCCGCTGGTGGCGGAGTTTGGTGGGGTGCTGTACGCGAGGAACCTGATGAAGTTTGCTACGGCGGGAATGCTGGTGGTGCGTTTGGCTGGGGAAAATGCGGGACGTGAGGGCGAATTATTGGTGGTTTAACAAAACAACAAAAAATCACTATAAAAATGATTTTTTTTTCGTAAAATAAACTCCTGTTTTATGGAGTTCATAACTGGTAATTACATGCTTAAAGATATACAAGCGTTAAGGTTTTTCGCAATATCATTTGTTGTATTCCTTCACCTGCCAATTATTCTTCCTAACAATCACACCTATAACGAATTGCGCAATTTCACTAATACAGATAGTGGTGTTGAACTTTTTTTTGTAATAGCAGGTTATTTTTTATCACTTACACTGGATAAATCTTCTAACCACATTAATTCAACGCCTGATAAAATAGTGTATTTGATAAAGATTTACATAAAAAAGATAAAAAGATTATCTCCTCCGGTATATTTCTGGATTGCTATTCCAATGTTATTCTCGTTAATCACTAAGAACTCAGAATTGTGGTTACCTTATAACTTGATGATGGAGAAATTCTTTGCCTCTTTTGTATGGCTTAGAAATTTTGAAGAGATTGGTACCGAAGGTGATTTTGGTTACATGTGGGCACTTTCTTTAGAAATGCAATTCTTCATAATTTACCCTCTTGTATACTTAACTTTTGGTCGCAAGAAAACCATCATTACTTCCGTCGTAATCTGTGTATTTATGATGTTTTATCGGCCTGGCGGTGGTCCTGCCTGGATGTTTAGATTTGATCCTCTTTTGTACGGCACACTACTTTATTACATCGTTAGTTCAATTGATTTAACTAAACTTTCATTGCAAGAGATTAATCTTAGTCCATTAAAAAAATCTGCTATTGGGCTTATGATGATCATTTCTTTAGCTGTTGTTCCACAGGCACTAATTCACTTATGGACATTTAGATTTAGCGCAGCCGCTATGATTTCAACGGTGTGTGTTTTCTTAGCTGTCATGAATACAGGTTTTTTTACCAGTTTCCCATCAATCTTAAACAAAATTGTATCTTATATTGGAGGCCGGTCATTTTCATTATTTTGTTGCCACATTCCAGTATGGTTTATAATTTTCCAACTAACTCATGGTCACAATATTTCAGATTCAGGCAGGATAGCATTGCAAATATTATCTATGTTCATTGCAACAGAATTAACGTATCAGATTTTAGAAAAACCATTTATTAAAAAAAATAATTAACGCCCAACTTTTGACATAAGAAACCCCAACAATATGATAAGTTGGGGTTTTTTTTAAGAATAAAAAATTTTCAAACTAAAATCGTGTTACAAAATGAAAACACGATGTGTTAACTTTCGAGCCACTCCGTATGGAATACACCTTCTTTATCGATACGCTTATAAGTGTGCGCACCGAAGTAGTCACGCTGAGCCTGAATCAGGTTAGCAGGCAGTACTTCTGAACGGTAGCTGTCGTAATAGGCAATTGCAGCAGAGAAGGTCGGAGTTGGGATACCATTCTGAATTGCATAAGACACAACATCACGAAGTGCCTGCTGATATTCATCGGCAATGTTTTTGAAATATGGATCCAGCAGCAGGTTAGCAATATCAGCATTGCTCGCATAAGCATCAGTGATTTTCTGCAAGAACTGAGCACGGATGATGCAGCCAGCACGGAAGATCTTAGCGATTTCACCGTAGTGCAGATCCCAGTTGTTCTCTTCTGAAGCTGCACGCAGCTGAGAGAAGCCCTGAGCATAAGAAACAATTTTGCCCAGATACAGAGCACGACGCACTTTCTCAACAAACTCAGCTTTGTCACCGGTGAAAGCTTTAGCCTGAGGACCGCTCAGCACCTTAGAGGCTGCAACACGCTGCGATTTCAATGAGGACAGGTAACGAGCGAAAACTGATTCGGTGATCAGCGACAGCGGCTCGCCAAGATCAAGAGAACTCTGACTGGTCCACTTACCGGTACCTTTGTTAGCAGCTTCATCAAGAATCACATCCACCAGATATTTACCGTCTTCGTCTTTCTTGGTGAAGATATCTTTGGTGATGTCGATCAGGTAGCTGCTCAGCTCGCCGTTGTTCCAATCAGTGAAAGTCTTAGCCAATTCTTCGTTGTTCAGACCCAATGCACCTTTCAACAGTGCATAAGCTTCAGCAATCAACTGCATGTCGCCATATTCGATGCCGTTATGGACCATCTTCACATAGTGACCGGCGCCGTTTGGACCGATGTAAGCAACACAAGCTTCACCGTCTTCAGCACGCGCAGCGATTTTGTCCAGAATTGGCGCAACCAGTTCGTACGCTTCTTTCTGACCACCAGGCATGATGGAAGGACCTTTCAATGCACCCTCTTCACCGCCGGAGACGCCGGTACCAATGAAGTTGAAGCCTTGGTCTGACAGTTCTTTGTTACGACGGATGGTGTCTTTATAGAAGGTGTTACCGCCATCAATAAGGATGTCACCTTTGTCTAGGTGAGGAGTTAGAGAAGCAATAGTTTTATCAGTCGCTTCACCCGCCTGCACCATCAGCAGGATACGGCGAGGTTTTTCCAGCGATTCAACGAACTCTTCAACGGTGTAGAACGGAGCAAGTTTTTTGCCATGATTCTCTGCGATAACTTCATCAGTCTTTTCGCGCGAACGGTTGAAGATAGAAACAGTGTAACCGCGGCTCTCAATGTTAAGAGCCAAGTTACGGCCCATAACTGCCATACCTACAACGCCGATCTGTTGCTTGGACATTACATACTCCTGTCTGTGGTCGCTTATA
Organism: Pantoea sp. ME81; assembly: GCF_903970985.1. Classification (NCBI taxonomy): domain Bacteria; kingdom Pseudomonadati; phylum Pseudomonadota; class Gammaproteobacteria; order Enterobacterales; family Erwiniaceae; genus Pantoea; species Pantoea sp. ME81. The sequence continues at coordinate 17,361 of NZ_CAJCKS010000024.1, forward strand.
GTGTTACTGGTAACACTATTCTATAAGTGATCGATATGTTAACTCAACCGTCACTAAGTTAGGTAGAAATTGATGCTTAAATGGTGTCACTTTTTTAGTGACAGCAGCCTACTCTTTGATTTGAGCTTTACATATCTTAGAACAGTCAAGTGACTGAAATCTAAATTCATAAATCGTGAATATCAAAATATTAAAAACCACTTAAACTACTCATATCATGTTATAATGGCAGTAAATAACATAAATTAATAACTGAGAGTATCAATATGTAATTCTATAACTACTATTTTTGACAGCTAACTAGGTTGTGAGATTAGAGATTCAATGGAAAGCACTGAAAAAATTATACGTTGATTATTCATTAGCTTTATGGTTAATTCAAATAAGGATTTAAAATTGATAAACCTTAAAACCCTCATCCTATTTTTTAGATACTACATGCTTTCAGCATTTACATTTAGCCGAAAGATAACAACAATCCATACAATAACTTTCCGTGTGTTTTCTCCCGAAGGAGGCAGGGGTGGAGGTTCTGCAGTACAGACTTGTCAACAAATATTAATGCAGGATCGTCTTAAAGATTTAAATCTTAAATATACTTATTTCGAGGAAAATGAATTTTCAAAAAACTGGCAAAGTAGGTTAGCCGATCTTTTTGGCGCGATTCAGTTTGTGATTTTAAAAACAAAAGATGAAAAAAACTGCGCCTATATAACTCATGATTATGGAACCGCTTTCGGTCTAGGATTACTTCGCAAGAAATATGTGTATATTTCACACCTTCAAGGCCCTAGAGTGGAAGAGAAGTATAACTATGGTGAAATATTCACAAAAACTGATGAATGGATTGTGAAATTTTGCGAACGGTTTGCATTTAAAAAAGCATTCTATGTCTGCTTTCCCAGCAAAGGAGCCCAAGAATATTATTTTCAGAGTAAATACCGTTCAATTAATAAAGGCCAAGCTAGAGTTGGGCCTGTGCTATACAATACAATTTTTGCAAATCCTGAACCAGAATCTATTAGCAATATTACTAAAGATGATGAGTTTGTTACCATATTATCAGTAGGGTCCCTTCTACCAGCTAAGGGATTAGATCTTGCACCAGGATATTTAGAGAAAAAAATTTCAAATAGCGAAAAAAAAGTTCGATGGATTTTAGTAGGTTCAGGTCATCTTAAAGATAAGATCATCGAACAGGCTAGGGAGTTAGAGAAAAAGCATGAAAAATTCAATTTTATTTTTCATGAAAACTTGACCTATCCACAGATAAGATTTTTAAATTCAATCTGCGACATATATCTTATGCCGCATAGAGTTTCTATTTTCGACCTCGCTACTTTAGAAGCTATGAAAGAAGGCAAGATGGTTATCCTTTCACCTCGAGGTGGAAACTTCGATTTTAATAAAGATGGCAATATAATTTTCACAGATAATGAAAGCATCAATATCTTTAATGAAAAAACCATAAAAAAATTTGGGGATAAAAATAGAGAGGTTTATCAAAACTACTTTTCAACAACTAAGTTTAAAGAAAACTATTGTCGTATTATAAGTGACCTTACGAAATAACAATATGTAGGTGAGCCAATATTTTTGGTTCACCTACATTAGCAATAATCCGAAACTAACCATTTGACTGCCCCTGTAAAAGACAGTGAGATTGAGCTAATCAACTCATTAGTAATGACTGCACCGCTCTTAATTTCACCTGTCGTTCAGAAAGATATCCTGAGTCAAAGACCACAGCTGGAATACCACATACTGTCTCTGAATTAACCAACAAAGTTGAATAAACACCTGCAATCACTCTAATCTTCTGAATGTTTTTTAAAATAAAAAGATCAGATATTGGGGCTGCATGTTCAATATAGGTGAAATTAGTTTCCACGCTATTTTCCAACTCATCAATCAATTTTTTTTCCGCAGGGAGTCTTGTATGACCTAATAATATAATATTAAAACCTAGCCGTGACTGTTCTTTGATAAATTTAACATACTCACCCCTAATTAAAGAATTCTTATTCTCATCAGGAAAACCACCTTGGCCAATAACAATAATATTATTATTATTTTCAATAAGCGGTACTCGATAGCATCTGTCTAAAGATCTCAATTTCTCCCGAGTTTTAGGAATTGATATTGGTAAGCTAATTAATGAATCTAAATCATTAAACACATGAGGATGCAAACAATAAAACTTAAAGTTTTCATCGTATGAACCTTCAAGAAACTGCAGATAGCTTGTTAATCCCTCTTCATAAAAAGAATATTTCTTACTAGGAAACGCTTCCGTTATTACCAATATCATTTCTGGAAATGGAGAATATACTTCATCAAACCAATCAATAGAGTGCCTGTAATTTATTCTCTCAATGTAATAATCAGTGTGATCAATTGTTTCGACCGTTTTCCATGAATGCAATCTATGTGCCCATAGCACATTCGAATTTGAAGATTGCCTATCCATTGTTATTAATAAGTGATCTTCGTAAATCTCTTCGGACATTTCAGCAACAACCGAAGCTATCAATGTTGAATAGAAGCCAGTTGAAATAAATAGCCTTTTCATAACCATCACCCGAATTTAACTTTTATTTTATTTACAATTAATAATGCTAGTTTAAAAGACTTTATGATGAGAGTTTTGAAAAAAAGATTATAGTTAGTTTTATTTATAACTTTAGCTTTAGCTCTATCCTGTTGAGTGATTTTTTCAACATCAAGGACTGACAAGTCGTACTCATAGGTTGGTAGCCTTGATTGTTTTTTTGAGTAATAATTAATCAGATGATATCTATAATTATCGACTTTATTTAAATCCATTATAGGCAAGCGCGGATGACCTGATTCCTTATCAATATTAAACAAATAAGATATACCGCTCAATTTATAAAAATCCATTGCCAAACTCAACTTAATAAAATATTCCCATATAGAAAACTCAGTTACATTCTCGTCAAAGTATCCTATCTCTTTAATAATTGATTTTGGGAAAACAAAACACAGAGAAGCGCAAGTATGACTAACAATCATTTTTTTTGCCAGAAAAAGCTCATCGTTTGATGGATGTTTTCTAGAACCCAGTAATAATGGTCGATTTAAAAAACGTGTACTGTAGTGAATTTTCACTTCTGGATAATATAATTTAACACCTTGATGCCGAAAACTATGGTAAAGCTCTTCAAAAAAGCAATAGTCAATTCCATCATTTTGGTCAACTATAATAAGATACTCTCCCGACGCACTCCTTATGCCTATATTAATAGCTTTAGCATAATTATTATTGGCATCAAAGGATACAACTTTTATCTTTCGAACAGTTTCTTCATCGAAGGCGTTTATTACAGATGAAATTGCCTCTCGCTCCTCTTCGAGACAGATGATGATCAATTCCCAATAAGTAAATGATTGTCTATTTAGCGTAGAGATAATCGGTTCAACTGAGGAGGAAGTTACCGCGGTAATTGCAGAAATGAAAGGATTTTTTGTTTCACACATAGTTAGAAACTCAAAGCGGCGCAAATGCGCCGTCTTATTAAAAGTTAATTTTGAATGCTCGCAATAATTTTCCGATTATAGCTTTATTTAGCTTAAACTCAATTCCAAAAACCTTAGTGAGAATAAAGCCACCACTTATCCGGTAAGAAATTTTACCTGCATAACGCTCAATGAGTTTATCTTGTTCAGACATCGGTGCATGTGGATTTTTCTTTCGGTATTTCCAGTAAAAATCCTTGAGTGGATGGACACAAGTCAGAGTCCATGGTTTACGACGATCAGTGTAATGTAAAATACCAATATCAAGTAACGTTTCCGATTCTTGCTGCATACTGTATTTACGTTCAAGATCGTTAGCTGTAAACATACGACTGTTTACATTCCATTTCAAAGGTAAAATTTTAGCTTCATTCTTAAAAGTAATATTTAAAATGTCTTGGTCCTGAAGACTAATTTCTCGGTTATTAACATAGAAATTAATCATATAGTCATTAAATACATCTTCATATTTTTCTCTAATAACTTTCAGGTCAAAAACTATCATGCCTGCATTAAAATAATTATTATCAGCTCCCAGGATAAGGCGCCTGGTTTGAAGCAGACCACCTTCATCAAGCGATGCACCGATACATTTTCCATCAAGAGGTTCTAACCAAAGTTTAGCAATATCATCTAGACAAATCATATCTGAATCTAGATAAATTATTTTATCTACATCTTGAAGAACCTTATGAATAACTAAGCGGTAATAGGTATTCAAAGATATGTAGGACCTATTCAATGGCAATGAAATAAATAAATCAGGGTCAATTTCAACAAATTTAATCTGTACATTGCTCTTTAATTCTAATAATAGTAAATCTCTCTTTTCGTTTGAGAGGTTTTTATCACACAAAATATGGAAATTTATTCTTTGGTTTTCATTTGAGTTATCAAGGATTGATTCTATCGTTGCACTTGCATGAGGATAATATTTGTCATCAAACGACATGCAAATATTAATTGTTTCATCAAGAAGGATTTTCTCCTCTTTCTTCTTATCACTAATACCCTTTAAAATTAATTCTTTATCAATTACAGGAGCTTCCGCCAAATACATCAATCCAGCAGTGCTTATTTTAATTCCTTTATGTTCTCTACGCGCGAATAAAACATATGCATTAACTAATCTTTCAGCTATGAAACCCCAAATTCGCGACTGATATGAGTCGTAAGAGCTAATATCAACCTTACTCTCAGCTTCTTCCAAGACACCGAATAAAAATTCGCAATATTCATGATAATATTCACGTTTCATAATTGCAATATTTGCAAAGAAGCATGAGGTTGAATACATTGACTCCAAGAGCGCCAAATAATATTTTGGATATTTCTCTTTTACAATCTCCACTATAACATCGAGATCTTTTTTATAATGATCCAAAGCATACTGATCATAATTTGACATTACTTTCCATGGAAGTCCGACAGGATGAACATTCCATATCGGCCCCGTAATTATATCTTGGCCTTCACAAATACTTCTGATACTTTCAGGATCCAATTTGTGTTCATTTATAATGTCATCATTCAATCGATTAATCACATTATAGTCACCATGAGATTTAAGTGATAAATATCTCCTATAATGCATCAAACCATAATAATCAGCCTCATCATTTTTCCACGCCCAATATATTGCAGTAAGTTCACACCAAGATTTATTTTTATGAGAAATATTATCTCCAGTGTCATCACCAATGCAATATTCAAGTTCAGTATTAGATAATGCCCGGCCAACTTGAATGGGGATAATACATTCATTTTTAATATAAGGAGATTGTTTGTGATGACAAACATATATTTTAACGTTAGGATTTTTTGCCACGTAAACCTCAAATTTAAATATCAAATAATTTCAAGATAAAGTGATTTAGTCTTTTCATAAACTGATTCAAGACTAAAACGCTCTTCAACAATTCTTCGTCCTTGCAACCCCATTTTAATTCTCAACAGTGGGTTTGAAAACAAACTCAGAAGCTTCTCTTTAAACTCATCCTTGTCCCCTGGTCTAACGACATATCCATTAACACCATCATTAATAATACTGTTACAGCCACCGCTATCGTAGACTAAGCAGGCACGGCCAGTAGCTGCTCCTTCAATTATTATTCTTGGAACTCCCTCAAAATAAGTGGAGGGCAATGCCACAATATTGCATTCTTCGATCAATTTAGGAATATCACTGCGTTTACCGAGCCAATTAATTAGACCACATCGGTGCCACTCCAAAATTTTTTCTTTAGTAATAGCATCTGAATCACCTTCGATCTCAATTCCTGCAACATTTAGAATAAATGATTCACCTTGCAACTTAAGTTCTTTATTAATGTTAACTAATACCTCAAGGCCTTTAGACTTTAACATTCTTGCTGCAAATAAAACTACCGGTGGGGTATTTTCAACCTCAGGTCGATATTGATATTCAGTTAAATTTATCCCTACCCCATCAATCACAGAGCATTGTTTACATGGCACTTGTATTAAATCAATCAGTAGCCTTAAATCCTTTTCATGCTCGAATGTTAACCTGCTTTTTGGATTTTTGAAAATGAAAGAATAAGTTTTACGAACAAAAATATTTAATAACTTAAATGTTATTGTCTGATTCATGAAAACTCTGCCGAGTCCCACAAAGCTTGAAACAAAAGGTTTCTTTAAAAATCTTGCATATATACCACCAATGATTATTGGCTTTATTGTTATGGCGTGTAGAATGTCTGGATTTAAGGCAGTGAGAAGTTTTATTATATTGATGAAATCTTTTGAAGCTGAAACAAAATTCAATGATCTTTCATTCATGCCAGACTCATGGCAAATAAAACCCTGCGTGTTTAACGTAATTCTTTCATTTTCGCTAAAGTGCGCTATTACATGAACCTCATACCCATCATTCAAGAAAAGCTTAGCTCGATCCAACCAATGAAGTTGGAAATACCAACCAGAATTAATAAAAAAACATATTCTCTTTTTCATTTAGGCACCACTAGTGGTTATAACCACTAATTTTTTTTATTCCGTGAAAAATTCCTTTGATCAAGTAGCCATAATATCTTTTTTTATTTTTGCAAGTTGACCCAACTAAAAAATATTTAATAAGTCTAAACACTTTCGAATTGGATGAAAAATAATCAAAATTATGATATAAATATTTACTTAAAAATAAATTTCTTGATAGATAGTATATTTTCCACTCTTGATTATCCCAATTTGTAAAAGCTTTAACATCATGTATAAATTCAAGTTCTATACGGAAATTGATCTTATAACCCATTAAATTTAAGTATGATGAATAATAAACATCATCATAATATAAAAAAAGTTCTTCTTTAATAAAAGTGTATGTTTCCGACAATAACTTTGCAGGAATAACTGCACCAACAAAAGAAAAGGAAATCACTTCCGATGACAATCCAGGTTCTGCTGTAAACGTAGAAGGGTCTCGCAAATATTTTATGTTTTCGAAAAACGAGGCTGGTTTTAACTTCCACGGGAGATTCATCCTACAAACCTCACCTTCTTTGTTTTTGACTACCGAACAATATATCTCATTAATATTTGGGTTCATTCTTTCGAAACAAACCAAAAAATCTTCACATGGATATGCATCATCATCATAAAATATTACCCAGTCAGTGAGAATACTTTTAGAGATGAATTCTGATCCATAATGAAAACCTCCAGCACCACCATTATTATTATTCTTATGAAGTATGCTTACTCTGGAATCATCTATTGTTTCGAGCCATTCTTTAGTTCCATCACATGACGCGTTATTTACAATAACAATATGCTGAAATGGCAACCTCCTGGTTGCCATTACCGTGTCTTTTAACTTATTTAGTCTGTTAAATGTTACTATTAAAGCAGTTACGTTCATCTAACTGAAACCGAAAATGATGGCATTAGAGATTTTTGTTCAATGCAGTCAAGGTAAACCTTTGCAGTGTTTAATGCTTCAGCAATTGTTACATCCATGTCGAGATAGCGGTAGGTGCCTAACCGCCCCACGAAAGTAACATTTTTCTCTTGTTCAGCTAAGTTAAGATATTTCTCTAACATGTCCATCTCACCAACCTGTCTGATTGGATAATATGGAATATCATTTTCTTCACAGCTACGGCTATATTCCTTATAGCATACCGAACCAGAATGCTTTTCCCACGGAGCGAAATACTTATGCTCAGTAATTCGAGTGTATGGTACTTCCTGCTCACAATAATTCATGACCGCGCAACCTTGGTAATCACCATCATGATAAAACTTTTCAAAATCTAGAGTTCTATAGCCTAAACGGCCGAATTGATGTTCATAATATCCATCAAGAGGACCACTATAGAAAACATGATCAAAGCTATCAGCATCAGTTTTAATAAAATCAGTATTTAACTGAGTTTCAATATTTTCATGATCAAGAATTTTTTCGACAATGACAGTATAGCCATCTTTAGGCATCCCCTGGAATTTATGATTGAAGTAGTTATCATCATAATTAAAACGAACAGGAAGTCTTTTTAAAATTGAAGCGGGTAACTCGGAAGGATGCATACCCCACTGTTTAATTGTATAGCCTTTAAAGAAGGCTTCATAAAGTTCACGCCCGACAAAACGCAAGGCTTGTTCCTCGAAAGTTTGTGGCGACTCAATCGCTGACTCACCTTTCTCTTCTATCAGCTTCTTAGCCTCATCTGGAGATAATGTCAGGTTAAAGAATTGATTTATAGTGTGAAGATTGATTGGCAGTGAGAATACTTTTCCATTAACCGTTGCTTTAACACGGTTAACATATGGCATCATTTCAGTATATTGATTAATATAGTCCCAAACCACTTCATTATCAGTATGAAAAATATGCGGCCCATAGGTATGTATAGTCACTCCAGTGGCATTATCAATTTCACTGTAGCAATTCCCAGCAACATGTTCTCTGGCATCAATTACTTTTATTTTATGGCCTTTATCTGCAAGTTGGCGGGCAATTACAGCACCTGAAAAACCAGCCCCTACAACTAAAATTTTCTTGCTCATCATCACTTGTTCCTTACAAGGTTTTACTGCATAAATTCTTTATAATCAGCAATAACAACCTTGCTGTCACCAATTCTTCTAACTTTATGATTTTCTATCCAAATCACTTTGTTACATACTTTTTCAATATCACTCATACTATGGCTTACAAAAAGAATTGTTACACCTTTGCTTTTAAATTCGTTGATTGTATTAATGCACTTTCGCTGAAAGCTGATATCGCCAACAGCAAGAACTTCATCAATAATTAGGATGTCCGGGTCAACTTGAGTTATAACTGAAAATCCTAATTTTGCAAGCATTCCACTAGAATAGACCCTTATTGGCTCATCTATAAAATCACCCAATTCTGAAAATTCGATAATCTTATCAATTCTCTTATTTAATTCTTTTCTGCGCAATCCTAGCAAAGTCGCGTTTAATCGAATGTTCTCACGTCCAGTCAATTCAGGATGAAATCCTCCACCAAGTTCCAGCATAGATGCCACTCTGCCATGAACCTCAACAGAACCACTCGTTGGTTTAATAACACCAGCAACAAGCGATAAAGATGTACTCTTCCCTGCGCCATTACGACCTATTAATGCTACTGACTCACCTTTTTCTACCTGAAAAGATATATCTTCGATGGCTAAATACGAACGACCAGATAACATTGTCAATGCGCGCTTTGGATTAAAGATTAACTCTTTAATCCCAGACCCAATGTGATGGTATAATGGATAGCGTTTAGTTACGTTTTTAAATTCAATTGCTACTGTCATTACAAAATCTCAGCAAAACGGAATTTCAATTTATTGAACACCCAAACACCAAGCACCATCATTATGATTGCAGATAGATAAATATGCGAAAGTGTGATGTAGTTGATAGTACCGTGCATAAATAAATCACGCCAAGAAACAATCATTAGTGATAATGGGTTGGTGCCGATTATCCACCTATAAGCTTCAGGTATTAAATCAACAGAGTATAGGATGGGTGTACAATAAAACATTAACATTATACCTAAACTAACAAATCTTTCTAAATCTCTAAAAAATAGATTTAACGTTGACAACATCAGTGCTAAGCCATATGTCAACATCATTTGGCCAAATCCAATCAATGGAATTCCCCAAAGCCAAGAGATCGAAGGGCTCATATCGTATATGTAGAGGAAAACAATAATTACCGGGATTGTGCATAAAAAATGAAGGAATTCCATTAAAACATTACTCAATGGAATAACAGATCTTGGAAAGACTGTCTTTTTAATGATTTGAGCGTTAGCAATAAATGAGAAAAGAGAATTATTTGCTGAACTTGCAAACCATTGCCATGGAAATAATCCAGTAATAAGAAAAACTGTATAATTAGGTATTTGAACTCTCATTACCAATTTAAAGATAAAATAATAAATCATTGCAAAAAGCAAAGGATTCGCGATTGACCACAAGTAACCAAGAAAACTACTTTTATAACGAACCTTTAACTCTTTTTCGGTAATAACTGTTATAAGATCAATGAGATAGCCAAAGTTATACTTCATATATGTTGCTCAAATATGCCCTATTGATAAGCGCTTCGCTTAATTCTACAAACCTTCTGCTCAATTTCTTAGCAAATGGAGAATGCTACCGCCCCTGGCTTACAGCTACCAGAGGACTTTAGGTGTAAATCTAACCACTTTGTATTTAAATTCTTTCACCCTACGATATTAATCTAACATGCATAGTGTAATGCTACTTGAGCATAGGATTGAAGCTAGTGAGTGTTAATTTAGCAACTATAAAATTATCGCTACTCTAATGCTTCAAAATTAACCAACACAAATCCTAACATTTTCATGTTCTTTACGAAAGTCACAGCTAATCAACGATGCGTAAAGATTAGACAATTCCGACAAAAGCAAAAAGCCTGTCTATGACAGGCTTTTGGCGTATCTCAAAACATTATGGATTACTTAAACCCTTCCGGGTTCTTACTCTGCCAGTTCCACGTATCACGCATCATCGCGTCAATCCCACGCGTCACACGCCAGTCCAGCTCGGTATTCGCCAGACTTGCATCTGCCCAGAACGCCGGCAGATCGCCATCACGACGCGGCTTAAACTCAAACGGAATCGCCTTACCAGAAGCCTTCTCGAACGCTTTAATCATTTCCAGCACCGAGAACCCTACCCCGCCGCCAAGATTATACGCCTTGTAACCGGTGACTTTCGGCAGATGATCCAGCGCCTTCAGGTGGCCTTCGGCCAAATCCACCACGTGGATATAGTCGCGCTGTGCGGTGCCGTCTGGCGTGTCGTAGTCATCACCAAACACGCCCAGCTTCTCCAGGCGACCAATCGCCACCTGCGCGATATATGGCAGCAGGTTGTTAGGGATGCCGGTTGGGTCTTCACCAATCTCGCCAGACTCATGCGCGCCAACCGGGTTAAAGTAGCGCAGCGCGATGGCTTTGAAATTCGGGTCTGCTTTGGCGAAGTCGCGCATCACGAATTCGATCATCAACTTAGAGGTGCCGTACGGGCTGGTGGTACCACCGATTGGCGTGGTTTCCACATAAGGAACCGGTGCATCGGCGCCATATACCGTCGCTGAAGAGCTGAAAATGAAATTCCACACGCCAGCGGCGCGCATCTCTTCCAGCAACACCACAGTACCTGCCACGTTATTCTCGTAGTATTCCAGTGGCATACGCGTGGATTCGCCCACGGCTTTCAACGCTGCGAAGTGAATCACAGCAGAGATGTCGTTGGCGGCAAACAAGTCACGCAGGCACGCGCGATCGCGGATGTCGCCTTCAACGAACACTGCTTTCTTGCCTGACAGCTTCTCCACGCGATTGACGGCTTCGCGCGAAGCATTGCAAAGGTTATCCAGGACCACAACGTCGTCGCCGCGCTCTAACAGCGCCAGCACCGTATGGGAGCCGATGTACCCTGCTCCGCCCGTTACCAAAATAGCCATGTGTACTCCTTTAAACCGCGCAAGCGGCGCGGCATGAGAATGGATTATTTCGCCAGAATTTTCTGGATAGCTTCGCGGAAATCACGACCCTGTGCGTTGTTACGCAGACCGTAAGAAACGAATGCCTGCATGTAGCCCATTTTTTTACCACAGTCGAAGCTGGTACCGGTCAGCAATTGTGCATCAACCGGTTTCTTCTTGCTGAGTGACGCGATGGCATCGGTCAGCTGGATACGGCCCCATGCACCCGGCTCAGTTTTTTCCAGCTCTTGCCAGATGTCCGCAGACAGCACATAACGACCGACCGCAGTCAGGTCTGAGTCCAGCTGGCCCGCTTCTGGTTTTTCAACAATGTTGGTGATGGTGCTGATGTCGCCTGGGTTATCGATCGGCTGCTCGGTGGTCAGAACACCGTATTCGGTCAGGTCTTCGCCTGGCATGTGTTTCGCCAGTACCTGTGAGTGACCGGTTTCTTCGAAGCGCGCGACCATGGCGGCGAGGTTATAGCGCAGGTGGTCAGCCGTAGAGTCATCCAGCAGCACGTCTGGCAGCACGACGACAAATGGGTTATCACCGATCATTGGACGTGCACACAACACTGAGTGGCCAAGGCCTAACGGGTTCGCCTGACGCACATTCATGATAGTCACGCCAGGAGGGCAAATTGATTGCACTTCGCTCAGCAACTGGCGTTTTACGCGCGCTTCAAGTAACGCTTCCAGCTCATAAGTGGTGTCGAAGTGGTTTTCCACTGCATTTTTGGAAGCATGGGTGACCAGCACAATCTCCTTGATGCCCGCCGCTACGCACTCGTCAACGATGTATTGAATCATCGGTTTGTCGACGATAGGCAGCATCTCTTTCGGGATGGCTTTCGTTGCAGGGAGCATATGCATACCGAGACCCGCAACCGGGATTACTGCTTTAAGCTTGGTCATATTTATTCCATTTCATGAAGTGAATACGTGGGGTCGATTATGCAGGATCGGCCGGTGCAGCAAGTATAATCTTTATCTGAAAATCCGGCACTAACTCTCTGTCACAACATCAAAAATCGCCAAAATGGCGGGCTACCGCTTCGCCTGACACACTGAAAATGAACCGGCTAAACTGCTGAAAAACAGTGAAGGATTCACGATAAAAGCCAGGATGATAAGACCATTGATTTGCAGAATTGATGCAGAGGATTTTGCCCAGGATGCTCGGGTTTGATGACGGCTAATGATGCTTCGCAACGCATAATAGCCAGCAATATCGTCGCGACAGGATTTATCGCACATGCAGACAGTATCACTGCCGCCATAAATGCATCGCTACAGGATCTGAGCGGGTCGTCAGCATAAAGCCCCGCCCGCTCAGATCGCGCCATTGACACAACGTCGTTAGCGCAACGCTTACAGCCAACCCTCAAACCACTCCGGCATCACGAACAGATTGAAGTGATTCACCAGCATCATCAGGCCGACAAACACCACCGACACCGAAACCCACTGGCGGGCATACGGCATAAAGCGGATACCAATCACCGGCTTGATAAAGAACGGATGGGCGAAGGCAGAAATTAGCACCTGCGAGATGGAGAGCGTCAACGCCACATACAGCACGTTCGGCCAGATGTAGGTTGTCGCCAGTACCACAACCACCACCAGACTCGCCACGATATTCCAGTAAAACTCGACGTTAGTCTTGCCGTTCGCCTGGGAAATCGCGCCGGTTAAGCCACCCATCGGACGCAGCATGCCGAACAGCAGCATCAGCGGAATCAGATGGTAAACCTGCTCATGCGATGCGCCATACAGCACGCGTACGATGACCGGAGAGAGAATGCCAATCGCCAGATACATCGCGCTGCTGAACAACATGATGACAAAGGTGCCTTTCAGGAACAGATTTTTCAGCTGCTCCGGATCGTGCTGCTTCTCGGCGAAACGCGGCAGTGCCAGACGGTTGATCACCGGCGAAACCAGTTTCAGCGGCTGCAGAATCAGCTCTTTTGCCAGCGAGTAGATCCCCAGCATCTCGGCGCCCATCACTTTACCGACAATCAGTGCATCCGCTTGGGTACGCAACTGATTGATGGTCTGCGAACCGAGCTGATAGATGCCGTAACGCACCGCGCTGATGAAGGTTGCCCCTTCAAACTCCCACGTTGGACGCCACGACTTCTCACCGAAGTAGATCATGCACAGGATGCGGGTAAAGGCATTGATGAACAGCCCAAGGATCGCCGCCGCCACCGTCAGTGAAGTGAAGTACAGCATCGCCACGGTACAGAGAAACGCGAACAGCTTGGTCGCCATCTCAATCTTCGCCAGCGTCACCATGCGTTTGGACTTCACATAGTGCGCCTGATACTGCGACAGATGTCCCAGCACGAGGAAGTTGAGGCTGGTGAGCATGATCAGCCCGGTCAATTCAGGCAGGTGATAGAACCACGCCACCGGGAAGGCAATTGCCAGCATAATCAAGCCGGTACACAAGCTGAGTGAAACGTTGACCCAATAAATCGTACTCTGCTGGCGGCGGTTGATGTCCTGGCGATGCACGATGTAGCTGCTCATCCCCATATCCTGCAACACCGTCGCCACTGCCAGAATGGCATTGATGATCGCTAATAAACCTAACTCATGTGCTTCCAGCTTACGCGCCAGAACGCTGAGCTGTAACACCTGCAGCAATGCCGCGAAGCAGGTACTGCCAAACAGCCAGACGGCCTGTTTTTTTAATCCGCTCACACCATGCGCTCCAGAATTTTAGCCAGCTCGCCATAAGCGATGTGCTGATTGAACTCGGTTTCCACTTTGTGTCGCGCAGCAGCCACGACCGGCGCGACATCGACATCACCGCGTGACAGACGCAGCAGCGTGTCAGCCAACTCTTCGGCATCGTTTTCGGAGACCAGCCAGCCGCTGACGTTGTTCTGAATCAGCTCCGGGATGCCGCTGTGATAGGTCGAAACCACCGGCAGCCCCACCGCCATCGCTTCCATCAACGCCACCGGAATGCCTTCCATGTCGCCATCGGCTGCGGTTTTCGACGGTAGCAGGAAGATATCAGCATCATTCAACGCCTGACGAATCTCTTCCTGCGGCTTGAAACCTGGCATAGTGACAAAGGCTTCCAGTCCGGCACGCGCGATGTGTTCACGCATCATGCCGTCCTGCTCACCGTTGCCGATGATGGTGAACTCGAACTGCCCACCGTTGTTGCGCAGAATTTCGCTGGCTTTTACCGCCACGTCTAAGCCCTTTTTCTCGGTCAAACGCGCGACCGAAACAATTCGCAGCGGCTGATGAAACGCCTCACGCGGCCTGAAGTTAAACTTCTCAGGCTCGATGCCCATGCGCGTCACGTGCACCTTCTCGCGTGGACAACCCATCTCAATCAGCTTGTTCTCCCACAAATGGCTGATGGGTAACATCAACTCGCTCTGTTTGAACAGGTTGACGTAATCGAGCTTGTGCTCTTCGAGAATGTGACGGCGTGAAATATCCGCGCCGTGGAACACCGTCGCCTGCTTGCCTTTCAGCACGCCGAGCTCACGCAGTTTATTGGCCAGCGCACCGGCATAACCAAAGTGCACCAGAAACACATCCGCGGTGAAGGTTTGCTTCGCGTTAGCAACAATCGCGGGCAGCAGCAGCTTTTTCGCCTGCTGGCCGTAGCGGCCGACGTTGAGTGATTTGATTAACGCCGGCTTCGCGATTTTCGGCAGCATCAAACCAATGCGCTGCGTCAGCTTATCGAGATTCGAAACTTTCTCTTCCGGCAGTAAATAGTGAGTTTTCGCCGACAGATTGTAATCATCGAACGCGGCGTGGCGATTGATCATATCGCCCGGAAACACGGAGATAATCTCCACGTCATAGCCTGCATCGATGAAATGCGTTACCTGATTGAGGACAAACGTCTCAGAGGCAACCGGAAAACGCATGGTGAAAAAGGTCAGCTTCATCACTTACCCCAGCACGTTGAGAATTTCTGCCGTAATGCGGTTACCAATTTCACGCTCCTGCGCCACCGCGGTATCCACTTTGCGCTTCACATTGTCGTAATCGACCAGCACGGTTTGTACTTTGTCGATCAGCGAGCCATCCATCAGGCTTTGCACGTCGGTGGCCATTTGCGGCAGTCCAAGCTGCTTCATCACACCGAGCGATTTGTGCTCATAGTTGATGGCCACGGCTGGGGTACCGAAGTTCATGGAAATGATGGCGGAGTGCAGGCGGGTGCCAATAGTCAGGTGACAATGGCTTAGCAGGATGCCGAGTTCGAGGTCGTTGAACTCGTCCATGATGACATGGTAATGCTCGGGATTTTCGACGTGGTCGCGCAGCGTCAGCGCCACCATCCGGTCATCTTTGGCGTAGCTGTCGATGCCGGTACAGGTAGAGAAAGCCACCACCTGATAGCCTTCAGCAATCATCGCATTGATGACTTTCCCAAAGGCCGCTTCGTACTCTTTCTGCGTCACGCCGAGACGTTTATCGAACGGTGCCAGTTCACGCACGGTGATGGCGATGGTTTTACGCGCGCTGATGATGTTTTTCCAGTGCAGCAGGTTGTGGCTCGGATTCTCCACATCGCGTGCTTTCACCAGGAAGGCGGTATCGACGCCCTTCTTCACGCGGCTGGTGGTGACGCCGTCTTGTTTCAGGCGATCGAAGCTGACCTCTTCACGCAGCACCAGGCTATCGACGCGATCAAACACGAAATTGGCCAGCGCATTCACGCGTGGGTTCTCAAAGGGTCCCACGGAGTGACCGACCATGTGCAGCGGCTTTTTCGCCATCAATGCACAGAGCGCGTGGTCAAACTGCGTCACACCATAAAGATCGACGAAGAACGAACCGCCCACCTGAATGATGGCGTCATACTGTTCCAGACTTTTGGTGAACTGCGCCAGATGGGGCGGCACAGAGAACGATTTGTACAGGCCACCCTTGCCCAGATGCGCCATCATGATTTCGGGCATCAGGCGGTTGGCCACTTTACGTTTAACGCTGCCCACCAGCCCTTTCGCTGATTTGCTGTTATGCAGAAACAAGGAATCCTGCTGGATATCCTGTTGCAATAAGTACCCGGAGCTTGTTGGATAACGACTGATCACATCAATATCGAGGTCGCCACGCGCAGACTGCAAAGAGTCGATCAGTCCACGTAAAATCGCGCCATCCCCACGATTTCCACAGGTATGGTTTCCCACCAATAAAATCTTCATAAACACTCCAGAAAAATTTTTTTAATTTTTTACAAGCCACGTCATTTCCTGCACGGGCAAAGTGAACTCTGTGTTAAAAAACTGCAATGGGAACAATGCCCAAAATAGAAAATCTGTCTTCAAACGGGCGACCTGCAGGCCGCTCCCAACCTTTCCCGGAGAGGGCGCAAACGGCTGCGTCCTCTCCGGTTAGTGCATTACGACTTCACCGCAAAATAGGGTAACGCCACCTGTTCGCCGTTAATCACCACCGAGACAAATCCTTTCGGCTCGCGCGTATCTACCTGCTCCGGTTTCAGCGCGCGCGAGGCCAGCAGCAGATCGCCCTGCTCGTTACCGCCTATACCCGCTTTACCGTTGTGCAGACTGAAGCGCTGCGGTGCTTGCTGGCTGCCGCTGGCAGGACTGCCCTGCGCCATGGTGGCATCCACACGCGCACAGCGTCCGGTGAGGAAGCGGTCCTTGGCGGTGCTTTTAATCAAAATAGCGGTGGTGGGTGTCCAACCAGCCAGCTTGACGAACACTTTCGTGTCCGTCTCTGAGCGCGGTTCAAAGCGGACATCCACCACGGGTGAACTGCCTTCGGCAGACCAGCTGGCTTCCGCATTTTTGGTTTTGCGTTGCAGATGAATAACCGCACGACCGCCGGTGCCTTTACCATCAATGACGTTCATTAAGGGCTGATTAGCCGTGCCATTATTGAATTGCGATTGACCAAACACCTCTATCTCCCAACTGTCTCCCACCGTAGGTGAGTAGAAGTTGCCGAGTTCAAACCAGGTTTCCTGGTTGGTGTTATTCGCCAGGCGGAAGCGTGAAGTGATGTAGTTGTATTTCAGGCTGCCATCGATGGCGACACCGTAAGATTCCACGCGCGTGGACCCCATCTCCCAGATGTTGAGCCAACGCTCGCCTTCCATCGAGTTGTCGATCCAACTCCCCGCCTGCAGGTTGGTCTGGCGCATGTTCAATCGCGAGTTGTGCGCAATCAGCGGATTTTTACAGTCTTCAATGCTGAGCGCATCGATAATCCACTGCCCATTGGAAATGTCACCGGGAAACTCACTGTGCTCGATCCAGCCGTTATGAATGATCGACTGGCTGCAACGTGGCAGATTCAACACCTTACCGCCTTTACAGTGCTGGGCGTTGAAGTTGGAGAGTTCAATCGCCGTGCTGTGATCCCAGGCGCCAGCCTTTTGGCCCGACCAACTGGCTTTAATCACATCACCGGTACAGGCATTGGCGTACCACTGGTCGATTTTACAATCCAGCGTATCCAGTAAGCTCAACGACACCCCGCCAACCTGATTGAGTCGCAAGCAGGCACCACGGAAAAATTGCCCGCCGGGACACGTGTTGCGGAACAGCCCCTGCTTATTCGGTCGCTTGTCGTTTTGACCGTTGAAAATCAGATTCGAGATTTCAGTCCAACGCGCGTTCACCTGGAACAGGAATTCAGAGCGACCGTCTGAAGTCAGCGTGGTCGCCGGGAAATAGCCAAAATTGACCATCGCGCCGGAGATACGGAAGTAGCGTCGTTCTTCATTACCGAAATCGCACTCGGTGACGAAGAAATTGCCTGCCGGGAACTGCACACAGATCTGCTGATTGGCATCAATTGACCATTGATACATGGCTTTTATCGCCGGTGCGGCATCGGTTTTGGCATCGGCAATAGCGCCAAAATCGAACAGCGTCAGGCGGTTAAAATCTTCAACCACGCGACGCCAATAGAAGCCTTTACCACTGAAGATAACGCCGCCATCATCTTTGCCGTCACCAAAAGCGCCAACGAATTCCCCGCCGCCCACTTCTAAGCCTTCATGCCAGCTTTTCAGCTTGATTTTGGCACCCGCGAACAGCGGACGCGTTTTCCTTAACTCCTCAACCGACGGGATTTCGCCAATCAGCTGATAGCCATTCGGCTGCGCCAGACGCTGGCTAAAGTTACTCGGATTGGGTCGTGAAACATCTGCAATCGAAAACAGCGTATTCCCTTGATCGTCTTCCACCACCATGGAGTGAGCAGGATTGGCGATCAACGCTGCATTATCGTGGATGAATTGCGCGAAATTGCCCTTATTTAGCGCAATAGGCTGACTGATTTGTGACACTTTACCGCTGGCATCGCGCAGGAAGACCGGAATCTGATTGCCCGCTTTGCTGGCATCCTGACCGGCCTGCCCGATCCACAATTTGCCCTCAAAGTTCTGCCAGAACTGTGGTGGCATGGTGTAGACGTTTTCTGGCGTTAAAATCGGCACATCGCCCTGCGGTACGCTAGACGGATCGACAGCCTTCAAAGCCGGTTGACCACTTTTTGCCGCATAGCTGGAAAATGCGCTCACTGAGAGCGCGGCAACAATGGAGGAGGCTGCAGTTTGCAAGACTTCTCTTCTTTTCATGCTTTCAATCCCGTGGTCATGGGGCTGCGTAACAGCCATAAATGTGATCCCGGAGGCATTTAGCCGTCATACTTCACGCCACAAGGGCGTTGGCTGCCTGCCTTCGCCCCTGTCACTTACTCAAGTAAGCTCACGGGGACTCAAGCATTTGCCGCCTTCCTGCGGCATGAATTATTTGGCTAAACCAGGGCTAGCCAGCTTTGTTTGATCTGGTTACCGTCAAACTTCAGCGCAGTTTCTTTGGTTTTTTCGCTCATGGCATAGAACAGGCTATCGTCACTCGCCAGCTGTTCCATCCGCGCCAGAAACGTCGATTTGTCATTCATCGGCACCAGGAAACCATCTTCCCCGTGGTTGATGATTTCCTGCGGGCCGGTTGGGCAGTCATAAGCCACCACCGGCAATGACCAGGATTTCGCTTCGAGCAAGACCAGTGGCAAGCCCTCATAACGCGAGGTCATCAGCGCCATGTCGCTGTCACGGTAGTAATCGTTGATGTTGCTGACTTTGCCGACGAAGTTAACGCTATGGGTAATGCCCAACGCGGCAGCCTGATCGTGCAGTTGCTGACGCAGTTCGCCGTCACCGGCAATCACCAGCGTCCACTCAGGATGGGTTTTGCTGAAATCAGCCCAGATATCCAGCAGCAGGTCGAAGCCTTTTTGATTGTCCAGACGCCCCACCGCCAGCGCCTGACGGCTGCGGCTTTGGCGCTGAAAGGCCTTGTACACCACCGGATTGGGGATCTGCTTGCTGGCGATATTCCAGCGGCTGAACACCTGATGATCTTTGTCCGTCAGCACGATGACCTGGTCGTAATAGCGCAGCAGCATCCACTTCAGCGCTTTGATCGGCTTGCTGAAGGAGTTAATCGCGATGTGTTCACAGGCGTAGGCTTTAAAGCGTTTTTTCTTCATCGCCATCAGGTTCCAGAAGGCGAACATTACGCTCAGGCGACCCATGCTGATCAGAAATACGCTGTCGAAGCCTTGCTGATGAATGCTTGCCACAGCGCTTTTAATCGGGTTGCTGTGCCCTTCAAAACTGACGATCTCTTTCACGCGATCGAACGGATAAAAGGTTTTGCCGTGTCCTTCCAGCGAATAAATGGTGACGGCGTGCTGCTCTCCGAGGCACTCCGACATGAAATTACAGATGTTTTCTGTGCCCGCGTAGGAGTAGGCATCCTTAATCACTAAAACGATCTTTTTCATAAAACGCTTTCCACCTCAAAATGTGAACTTAAGACCCAACGCCTTCGTGCTGCTCACGTCGTAACAACACGAGGGATGCCGGGTCTTAACGATGCTTCAGGGTGAAGAGAACGCCGTTCACCATATACCAGCCGTAATAGTAATAGATTTTTAACGGATTGTTTTTATAGATAATTCTTAATAATTCGAGGTGCCATTTCGCCGCTTTATTCTTGTTGCGCGAGAGGGAATCGCCCAGCTCGTAATAGTTGACCAGCGTCTTCTGGATCACCCGAGCTTGCTTGTAGCGGAGGAACAGTTCGTAGAGGAACAGGAAATCTTCATGTCCTTTACGCTGGAAGAAGATGCCCTGAGGGGGACGGCGGAAACACACGGAAGAGAAGCAGACGCGATACTGCTTCTTCACGAAGTTTTCCTGCTGCAGATAGGGTTTGCTGTAGAGAATATCGTGGTCGGCGGTTTTGGTTTTGTAGTGATAATGCGTGATGACAAAATCATCACCCGCCGCGATCGCCGCAGTCTGTTCGGCGAGTTTATCGGCGTGCCATTCATCGTCACTGTCGAGAAACGCGATAATCTCTTGTTGCGCGGCACGCAGACCCACGTTCCGTGTTTCCGCCGCACCGAGGTTGACTTCATTGTTAAGAATGGTGATGCGCGCATCAGTGCAGTGTTCGCGTACATAGGCCAGCGAATCATCGGTGGACTGATCATTTATTAAATAAAGATGCCAGTCGCTATAGGTCTGATTGACGATCGACTCTACCGCACGTAATACCGTTTTACGCGCGTTATACATCGGCATCACGATACCGACGGTGCCAACATGATTTGTCATTTGCATACCCGGAGTGTCAGGAACCAAAAAATTGCTCCCGGTGCGGGAGCAAGTGAAATTTTTATAAGTGAATCAGGAGACGGCTCGCCCGCCAGAGAAGCGAGACTTCACCTTATCGAACAGTCGATTCAGGAAATAAGCCCGGTTATCACGATTGGTCAGGAAGAAGTAGCGCGCGAAACTGAGGCTCGCCTGCAGTGATTTACCATCCATCTTGTAGCGCAGCGGCAGCTTGAACGCCTTATAGGTATGGACGTCACGTGCCGTGAGGTGCGGCTTCATGGTGTCCAGCCAGAAGAAGGAGTACTTCACCGACTCGCCTTTGTGTTTGGAACCAAATTTGGTCACCAGATGGTAGGTGGCGAGCGGCTTATCAATCATCACAAACTCATAGCCCATGCGGTCAGCACGGATGCAGAAATCATAATCCTGATGGCGAATATAACGCGCATCAAAACGGATTTTATCGGCATCTTCGCGCTTCAACACAATGGTGCTGGTTTGAATAAAGCCGTAACAGCCAAACAGATATTCAGCGATGGTTTCATTCTTGCCCGGTGCCTGCATCGGCATCACCTTGAGGAAACGGCCATCCTGATGAATGTTCACCTGGCTGAAAATCAGATAGTTCGACTTACCCTGTGCTTTAAGTCTGGTGATGGTTTCATAAACGGTGAGCAGCTTATCAACGGCCCACTCATCATCTGCATCGAGGAAGCTGATAAAATCGCCCTCAGCCAGTTCGATACCTTTGTTACGAGCGCCGGCACCGTTGAGTTTCACCTCAGACAGCTCAAGTTTGATGTCCAGATCCTGATAACGCTCACTGCGCACCACCTGTGCCAGCTCAGCGGCATCAGCCGATTTGTCATCCACGATGATGACTTCAAAATTGCGATAGGTTTGCGCTTTGACGCAATCCAGCGTCGTTACAATCGACTTCGACGCGTTATACGCGGGAATTACAATTGAGAAACGAATATCCTGCATTGCCAGTACCTCTAAAAACTTCTGGTTAACAGTAATACGAATATTAAGCGAAGGTAATCAGTCAAATTCTTAATTTTCGGCTGCTGCTTTGGTTGCTGCTTTAGACTTACCGCCACTGCTGCCGATAAACGGTTTTTCCACCCAAAGATAGGTCATTTTTGCGACATAAAACGCCGCAACAAAGAACAGTGTAGATAACAGCGTGAACATCCAGTAATTATGCGGATATAACGTCGGTGGGATTTGCTCAATACCGTACAGCACGACGCCATGAATCAAATAGAGGCTATAGCTCACTTCACCAATCGACATCAAGGTCTTATTTTCCAGCAGTCCCATCAGCGAATTACCGCTGCTGACAATAAAGAAGATCACCGTCAGGGATATCAGGAAGAAGACATAGAAGAAGGTATTCGAGGTGAAGAACAGAGAGAATGCTGCCAATCCAAGACTGAGGATTGCCGCACTGCGGGAATGGCGTAAACCAGCAAATCTATCGCGGAATTTATAAGCAAAATATCCCATCGCAAAGCCGAGTACCGGACGCGGATCGGTATAGGTTTTCCCATACAAGCGTAATGCGACGGCAATGATAAAAATAACGCCGATGGACGAGAGGATCAGCAGAGTTTTGTATTTCCCGCGCGTTAATCGATTGAGGAAATAAATCACGGGAATAGACAAATACAGCAACCATTCCAGACGCAGCGTCCACTCCACGCCGGAGTTCACCACCGCCGTAGACATCTCGCCAACGTTGTAGCTGCCAATGAACAATAGCCATAAAACAGCGTCTTTCAGCGCTTGCAACGGCGGCACCAGCGCACCTTGCAGCGCCCCAATGGTAAAGATAACGAAACCTGAGAACCAAAACATCGGGACGATACGTCGAACGCGTGAACGCCAGAGTTTTCCACTCAGCTGTGCAGGGGTGAGCGTATCGTTGTCCAGCCAGCGATAGAATAGGAAAGCCGAAATCATAAAGAACAGCAAGACGCCGAATTTACCCGAATTCACAAAAAAGTTGCCTTCAGAGAACCAGGCAAAATAGTTTTTATCATATATCCACGGTTGATCCAGCCCGTAGATATAATGAACAAAATGAGAAAAGGCGACAATACTGGCAAGAAAAGCACGCAGGCCAGAAATACTCTTCACGCCTTTATCATTATAAATCCCGCGATGATAAGAGCAGGCATGTAAAATGAACAATGCAAGGCAGAACGAAACCACCATAATCATGATGTACATATCAGGATCCCTTATAAAATCGACACAACAAGGTTAGGGGCTTTGCTGCGCAAGACTTTGCTGAACAAGTGGGCTAACAATACTAAAGGTACGATCCGCTTTAGCTTTATACAGTGACTCCAGCGGATGAATACAGTCGTCAGACATCTGTGACTGCCAATCACGATCTTCTTTAATCACGCTATACTGGTGAACCACGGCAACCTGCTGCTGCTTAGCCACCTGGTTAAGTTGCCAGACGTAAGGCCAAACATTCCAACGTTCCGCTTTGCCGCAAATGGGATTCGGCTCCTGCAAAATAACCTGTTTATGGTTCTGCTTCGCCACTTCAACCAGGCGCGTGATAATCCGCCCATACTCTTCAGGGCTTTCAAGGTGCACCTTCTTATCCTTGAAAAAATAGTGTCGGGCATCGTTAATGGCGTAGTTGATCAGAACGATTTTAGCCGGGGAGGTTTTCATTAAGTCCTCCCAATGGCTTTGATCATCGCCGCCATGCGGGTACAACAACTCAGCGGCCTGCGCACCGGGAACGCCGTGGTTTTTCACCACGATGTTGACCCGATCGCCATACTGCTGTTGCAGCATTTGCGTCAATTCACCGATTTCACTGGCTTTGGTGATGCTGCTTTTACGGTCTTTGCTGATGACACCCGCAGTAGTGGAATCACCAAATGCGTCAATCTGCAACGTGCTTAAACCCGGGGCCGCCAGCGCCGCAATCGGTGCCAGCGCGAGGGCTAAAACCATCAATTTTCTCGTCATGTTACCTCTCTGTTACCTAAAAATTTTGAACTCCTGCGCCACCTCGTAGCCGACAACGGCCTGTTTCTGCGAGATGGTGTTGTAGTAGAGGTAATAAACAAGAAAGAAACTGAACATCGCGAACATCGCCGGCTTGAGTAATTGCCGTGATTGATAGATCAACGAGGTCAGTAGAATAGGCTCAACTTGCAACAGGTAGTTGGAAAGCCTTGCCCCGGATGAATAGTTATAGAAGAAGATCCTGATTGCCCCGCCCAGCGCGAAGGTCACAATCATCAGATAGTTAAATCGCCACTGCTCAGCGTTGTTGCGTTTCAATTCATCGCTGAGCATGAAGTAGACAAACATACACACCAGCATGATGTTTTTAAGGTTAGAAACCGAGAAGATGCTGCCATCCGCGGTATTCGATGCTTCAGCACTGTAGCCTTCCGCCCTCTCCCCCATCGCGCCCATATGCGCACTGATCAAGCTGATAAAGTTTGTCCCGCCGAACTTCGACATCGGGATACTCAGAAAGATAATCAGCACCGGCCAATAGCGCCATTGACGGATAAACAAGAATGGCAAGACCGTAACCACCATAATTGCGGTATTGTGGCTGAAGAAAGAGAGCAGGAAAAAGCCGAACGCTCCCCAGTAACGCTTCAGATACAAACACCAGAGCACACCCAAAAACAGCGCAGAACTGAGACCAAAGCGAATCTGGTTCATGTCTTTGTTGATATAGATATGGGCGGAATAGAGTGCCAGCGCGAGGATCGGGTACGGTGACATTTTGCGGAAGAACACCGCATTAGTCACCACCGCCAGAATGCTGAATACAAATAAGAAGGTGTCAGCATTACTGGATATCAGACTGGTTAGCCAGGCGATGGCAAAAATCAGCGGCTCATAACGGAAAAGCTCGACGGTGGCGCTAAAGCCATTGATCTGCAGACTTTGAATGAAGCCGGTATAAAATGTCCGATACTGCAGGTCATCCATGCCGGTACCCAAACCGCGAATCCCGGCAAACACAATCAGGATAGCGGTGGCAATACACAGCAGGTAGAGCATCAGACCCGAAGTGCGCTCATCTTTTTTGACAATAAGCTCACTCAATGAAATCAGAAGCAACAATCCGGATATAACCCAATAGGGTGCCATGGTGTCATTCCTTACGCAAAAAGAGGCGGCAGATGCCGCCTCTAAGTCAATAACAGGGTGCGTTACACTTTCTGTTTATATTCGTAGTTGTAATAGTCGTAACCATAACCGTAGGAGTTCGCCGCTTTACGCACCACGGCGTTCAGGATGACACCCTTAATCTCAATACCGTTCTGCGCGAAGCGCTTGTAGCTGACATCCAACTCTTTAGTGGTGTTGGTTTCGAAACGCGCCACCATCAGCGACGTACCGGCCAACTTACCGATGATGGAAGCATCGGTCACCGCCAGAATCGGTGGGGTATCAATCAACACCAGGTCGTAGTTCTTGCTCGCCCAATCCAGTAACTCACTCATGCGACGATGCATCAGCAGTTCAGACGGGTTCGGTGGTACCTGACCGCGTGGCAGGAAGTCAAAACCGTACACGCCTTTCTGAATCATGGCCGGTGAGAACTCACTCTTGCCGGACAACACATTGGAGAGACCCATTTTGTTTTCCGAACCAAGCAGCTCATGGGTATAACCACGGCGCATATCACCATCGATGAACAGCACACGCTGGCCTGCTTTCGATACCAGGGTCGCCAGGTTGGCACAGATAAAGGTTTTACCAATACCCGGGCTGGCACCGGTAATCATCAGAATGTTGTTTTTGGCTTCCATCATCGCGAAGTGCAGGCTGGTACGCAGGCTGCGAATCGCTTCGATGGAGAGGTCGGTCGGATTACCCAACGCCAGCAGCGTATTATGTGGGTCACTCTTCTCTTTGTGACCACGACGCGCCAGGGCTTCGGTATCTTTCTTACGTTGCCACTCTGACAGCGGTACGCTGGCATAGACGTTCATGCCCAGCTCTTCCAGCTGCTCAGGATTCTCAATACCGTGATGGAACAGCGCTTTCAGCAGCACCAGACCCACAGAGAGAATCAGACCCAGAATAAAGCTGGCGGCAATAATCAACAGTTTCTTCGGTGCCACCGGGCTACCGGCGGTTTCCGCACGGTCTATGATGCGCACATCACCCACGGTACTGGCTTTACTGATTCCCAGCTCTTGCTGGCGATTCAGCAACTGCATGTAGATTTCCTGACCTGACTGCACATCACGTGTCAGACGCAGTATTTCCTGTTGGGTTTGCGGCATACCGGCAATTTTCTTGTTCAGTTTTGCCTGCTCGTCTTCCAGGGTTTTGCGTTTTTCCAGCAGCGCGCGGTAAGTCGGGTGATCTTTGGTGTAGAGCTGTGACACTTCAGCTTCTTTGAAGGTCAGTTCGTTCAACTGGCTCTGCACGCTAACGGATGAGTCGAGAGCCGATTTCGCTTCCAGCGACATATCCACCGATTCATTCTGGCGGCGATAGGCGTTGAGTTTGTTCTCCGCATCATCCAGACTGCTACGCACTTGTGGCAGCTGGTTGCGCAGGAACTCCAGGCTCTTCTCAGCCTGCTCAGATTTGCGGTCAACGTTCTGCAGCAGATAGTTATTCACGATCTGATTCAGTACCTGGCTGGCACGCACCGGATCTTCATCCTGATATTCCAGACCCAGCACACCGGTCGTTTTGCCTTTATCGGCGACGGTAAGTGCGTTTAACACCGCTCTGATGGCTTGCAAGTCAGTGAGTTTGGTGACGTTGAAACTGGTCCCTTCATCAGCCTGGATACCGCTGACCAGCATAGTGACTTCACCATGCTGCTCCAGCTGACCCACGCGGCCTTTGAACAGCTCATCACCCTCGCTGGTCACGGTATAAGTCTGTGGACCTGTCACTTCCAACTGCACCGTACGCTTATCGATAGTGCGCGGAATTTCCAGGCGAGAAATGGCGATTTCAGACGGCTTGTTGCCCATCAGGCGCGACAGACCTTTACCAATCACCGGGAAGTAGTTCTGCTCCACCACGGTATCCAGACCTAAGTCATTAACCGTTTTGCCCAACACCATACGGGATTCGAGAATTTGAATCTCAGTGTCAGAAGCGGGTGTCGTTGGAATCACATCCTGCAATTCATTCAGAACAGAAGCCGTGTTTTTCTGCTCTACCTGGACCATGGCATCGGCGCTGTAAATAGGCGTTGCAAACAGTGTGTAGAGCGTTCCTGCCAACATGAAGAAGGCGGTAACGGCCACGATGATCCAGCGATGATCAATTAGCTGTCCCACAAGATGCGCCAGATCCCATCCACTCGAATCTTCTTTTGGCGCGGTCATAACCTTGTTTTTAATATTCATGGGTATTCCCAACTATCGGCTTAGTACGTTGACCCATTTCTGGGTAGCGTTTTCCAGTAACCCGTAGACCTCTTCGAAGGCCTCGCGACTTTTTTTGTACGGATCCGCAATTTCCTGCTGATTGAGCCAGTGCCCAAGGAGCATGGTTTTTCCGCGTGCGGCTGGGTCGATGCGATTGACCTGCTCAACGTGGCGCTTCTCCATCACCAGAATCAGGTCATAGTCACGGCACATACTGGCCGTTAACTGCTGAGCATGATGGCCTTCCAGCGATACGCCGTGTAATGCGGCAACATCGCTGGCAGTCTGGTCCGCCGGGAACCCCTTCAGAGCGCCTAGCCCTGCAGAAGCCACCCGAGT
>NZ_CAJCKS010000025.1:0-45253 GCF_903970985.1 Pantoea sp. ME81
CTCGGCACTCGGCGGTTTGTAACGTGTCAAAATAGAGATGGATTCAGGATCGAAGGGCGCAACATGCGCGCCACCGACCACCATCAGCAGCGACAGCAGGATAATCAGTACCCCGACCGCGCCCTGCGGTGAGCGCAGTAAACGTTTTAAAATATCAGGCATAGGAAATTCGCTTATCCAGAACCACATAGGCCAAATCGGCGAGGAAATTCACCACCGAATAGGTCGCGGCGAGAATCATCACACCGGCCTGAATGGTGGGCAGATCGCGTGCCTGCACGGCAACAATCAGCTCACGACCAATACCGGGAATGGCGAAGATCTCCTCGACCACCACAATGCCGCCCAGCAGATAACCGACATCCAATGCCACAATGGTGATGGTCGGCAACAAGCCATTGCGCAGCGCGTGACGCCAGAGAATGCGGCGGCGCGACAGGCCTTTCAGCCAGGCGGCGCGGATGTAGTCGGTATGCAGCACATCGACCATCTCCGAACGCACCATGCGCGAAACGTGCGCCACCAGAATCAGCGCTACGGTGATTGACGGCAGGATCAGGTGCTGGACGCCGCTGATGAAGTTTTCACTCAGCGGCACATAGCCGGTGGCGGGCAGAATCTGCCAGACATCAGCAAACAGCAGCAGCACCAGCGTGGCAGTGACAAACTCCGGGAAAGAGATACCGATGTAGGAGATGACGCTGACCAGCACATCGGCGGTTTTACCGCGACGTACTGCCGCCCAGATACCGAGCGGAATAGCGATCACCAGCATCAGCAACAGTGCACACACCGCCAGCAACAGCGATCGCGACAGCGCGGTCAACAACGTCGGCCCCACTTCGAGCCCATTGCGCATCGACACACCAAAATTGCCCTGCAACGCCTGGCTCAGCCAATGCCAATACTGCAACCATGCTGGCGCATCCAATCCCAGTCGTTCGCGCACCGCGGCGAGTGCCTCTGGCGTAGCGTTTTGCCCCAGCAAGGTGACAGCGGCGTCCGCTGGCAACAGCTGCGTGATGCCAAAGACCAGCAATGACACCACCAGCAAGGTGTAGATCATTAGCAGCAGGCGTTTAAGCAGATAACTGGCTGTCACGGTCGCTCCTTACACTGCACGCTTAGGCGCTTTGTCAGTTAACCAGGTATGGTCGAGACGGAACACGGCACCACGCGGATGCAGATGATATCCGCCGACGTAATCACGGCTGGCAGCCAGCAAATCGAAGAAGGTCGGAATCAGCGAAGGCACTTCGTCATGCATCAACTGTTGTGCTTTACCGTACAGCGTGGTGCGCTGCGCATCATCGTTGGTTTCACGGGCGGCATTGACCGCACTATCGAAATCGGCGTTGTTCCAGCGTGTTTCGTTCCATGATGCGGTCGAGGTGTAGAGCAGTGAGAACACCGCATCCGGCGTCGGTTGCATGTTGTAGAAACCGACGTAGAAATTGCCTTTTTTCCATACCTGATCGAGGTAAGTGCTGTGTGCCATGGTCTGCACGTCAATGCGGAAACCGCCCTGCTTAGCCATCTCACGCAGCGCGATACCCAACTGGGTGCGAGTCGCCGGTTTATCCGAGGCAATCAACGTTAAATCGAGGCCGTTGGGATAACCCGCGTCCGCCAATAAGGCTTTGGCTTTGCTGTAATCCACCGCTTTTTTCGCCAGGTTAGCGAAGTAAGGGTAAGAGGCGTTGATTGGCGTATCGTTGCCTGGCGAACCGAGGCCATCGGCAACAAAGTCCACCGATGCCGGGCGATCAACGCACAGTGCTAGCGCCTGACGCACGCGCACATCGTTAAACGGCTTTTGATCGCAGCCCATGTTCACATTGAGGAACTGACCGGATGCCACCCGCAGTGGCAGCACACCTGACGATTTGGAGAGACGCGCAAATTCGCTCGACTGCGCACTCAGCATCAAATCGGTATCACCGGAGATCAGCGCCGAGCTTTCTGCGATGCCATCGGGATAGACCACCACTTCCACGCCATCCAGATAAGGACGCGCCGGGTCGTAATAATGCGGGTTGCGCTTTACCACGATTTTACGTTCGGGATCGTAGGAAACCAGCTGGAACGGCCCCGCGCCCAGCGAGGCTTTGGTAAGCTTGTCGTACTGACCCTGCGCAATGCTGGCGGGAATGATTTTGGCATCGGGATAGGCCAGCATCACCGGCAGGTCAGCGTAAGGGGCATCGGTTTCGATCAGCACGGTGTTGGCACCTTGAGCGCTCACCGCTTTGATTGGGCCGATGTTATGCAGGGCAGGAGAAGCATTCTTTGGATCCAGCAGCGCCTGCAAACTGGCCACCACATCTGCTGAGGTTAGGGCCGTGCCGTCACTGAACTTGAGGTTCGGACGCAGGGTGAAAGTCCACTGCTTGAGATCGGCACTCGCTTGCCAGGATTGGGCCAGGTCTGCTTCGGCTTTCATCTCCTGCGTCAGGCGCGTCAGGCCGCTGTAGAGCAACTCCGCGACCAGATATTCCGGGTTGACGCGCACCTGATGCGGATTCAGCACGCTGACCGCCTGATCGACACTAATACGCAGTACGCCGCCTTTACGTGGCGTGCCGCCCGGCGTCGCGCTGGTTACCGCTGCGGCATGGGCCGAGAACGACCAGGGTAACATGGCTGCACCGGTCAGAGCGGTAGAGCTGGTGATAAACTGTCTGCGGTTTAACCCTTTCATCGCGCACATCTTCTCTTCCTCGTTAGTTTGTTAAATACCCTGGGTTGGCTGAAACTCATCGGCGAGATACGCCAGAATGGACTGCGAAAGTGCGATAACATCTGCCATCGTTGTGAACTCATCGGCGGCATGAATGCGGTTGTCGGGGCGGGCTAAACCGCCCAGTAAAATTTCCTGCATACCGGCCTGCTGAACCCAACCCATATCCGAACTGGTTGAGGATCCCCAGGGTTTAAACTCCTCCGCTTTAAAACCAAATCCCTGACTCAGTGCGGCCTGCCAGCGTGGCCAGTGCGGGCCATCAGGATTGGCCACCGGGGCCAGATGACCAATCATTTGCACGCTGACATCAAGCGCTGGGCTGCCTTGCATCGCTTGTTGGATGCAGTGGGTCAACTCCTGCCAGACGTTGTCAAACGCCTCTTCCGGGGCATAACGTCGATTGATCAGCAGTTCGAAACGTTCGGGGATGGTTGAGCCTTTGCTGCCACCCTGTGCGGCAGCCAGCGTCAACAGTGAGGTCAGCGGTTTGCCCTGATAATGCGGCGGCGCAGGCATTGCCGAGGTGCGCTGTTCCACTTCGCCTTTCAGTTGATAAAGCGCGTTCATCAGCGGCAGCGCGGCTTCAATCGCATTGATGCCGTGCAGCGGATCGCCAGAATGCGCGGAACGCCCGGTAACAATGATTTTGAGATCGATACTGCCAAAGCAGCCCGCCCAGATGCGTGGCACTGCGCCACCATTGAAGCTCAACAGATGCCCAGCGAAGCGCTGCTGTTCCGCGAGGTAACGAATACCGGGATACAACCCGCCCTCTTCATCGGTACAAAGCAGAAAGACCGGATTGAAACGCAGCGGCAGATTGCAGGCCTGCGCTGCACGGATCGCCGCCATCGCCGCCACGATCGTCCCTTTCATGTCCGCCGCGCCGCGCCCAAACAACTTACCTTCGGCCACCGTCAGTGCCAGCGGAGGAAATCGCCAGCCATCACCCGCAGGCACCGTATCGGTGTGAAAGTAGAGATTGCAGTTTTCGGCTGCGCCACAGTTAAGCGTTGCCAGCAAATTCACTCGCTCGCCGGATGCGCTGCCATCGGGCGCTTGCCAGAGATCTTCCGGCACTGAAACACGCTCAAAGCTAAAGTGCATTGGCGCTAACAGCTGTGTCATCAGATCGGCAAATTGCCCATAGCCATTGCCCGGTGGAAAACAGGTATCCACGGCCAGCATGCGCTGCATATCGTCAGTTATCTGTGCGGTGTCATCCGCAATGGTCTCTAACGCACTGTTAAGGCGAGAATTCTGCAACATAGGATTATCGTCTGTTGTATTTCTATATAGTTTATAGATAATGCAATTCAAGGACGCAGGTCAATCGGTAATCGGAAACATGCAAAAAAACTATGACGCAGACAACAGGCCGCAATTCTCTCGTTTAAGCGAAGGGGAAGGCGCGCCATTGTATGAAGTGGTGAAACGCCATATCAGCGAATCGATCCTGCAGGGTGAGCTACCTGCGGGCACAATCCTGCCGAGTGAAAACAGCCTGGCGTCAAAATTTGGCGTGTCGGTGGGAACGGTGCGCAAAGCGCTGGCCGCGTTGACCACCGAAGGGATGTTGATGCGCCGTCGCAAAACCGGCACGGTGGTGACCGGCTGGGCACCGCTGCACAACCTGAGCCACTTTTTCCAGTATTTTCGCCTGCACGATAAAAGCGGCGGATTGCTACATTCAGAAACGACACTGCTGGATTATCAGTTGATTCAAGCTAACGAGCGGGAAGCAGAAAAACTGCAGATCGCTGCCGGAGATGACGTGATACGCCTGAAGCGCACGCGTCGGGTGAAAGGCATTGCCGCCATGCATGAAACGCTGATATTGCCTGCTGCGCGTCTGCCTGATTTCCCTCCGGCAGAACACTTGCCGCCGCTGCTCTATCGCTTTCTGTTTGAACATTACGATGTGCGAGTGGCAGCGGTACGTGAGCAGATTACGGCACAGTTGGCAAACGAAGAAGATGCGACATTGCTGGAGCTGGCATTGCCGCACGCGGTGATGGTGATAGATGAAGTGTCTTTTGACCAGAGTGCGATCCCCGTGATCCTGGCGCATCATCGTTTCAGCACCGAGCACTTCATGTATGTGAACGAAGTACGGTAAAACGGTTTCCCGCCCTGCGATTTTGCAGGGCGGGATGCGGATCCCTGGGGACGCTAACGGCGTTATTGCGCTGCGGCAGCGGCCTGCTTCACCCAGCCATCAAACGTGGCCTTGTGCGCATGAATCCAGCCATTCACGTGGCGCTGAATGTCTTCGCTGGACGATTCTCCCTGATGCATACGCTGGTTCTGCGCATTAACATCATTAAGCGGCAGTTTGACGATCTCGAACAGTTTCGCCGCGGCAGGATTCTTTTCTGCCCAGGCTTTATTTGCCACCACATGTTCATTGTTCGGTTTGAAGCCATAATTCTTGCCATTTGGCTGCGCGGTATCTTCATTCTTCTGCGAGCCTGGCGTGACAGAATACGGCACCGTCAACCAGACCACATCTTTGCCCGGTTTTAATTCATCGCTCACCCAATAAGGTGTCCAGGTAAAATAGAGCACCGGCTTGCCGGCTTTATATCGGGTTAACGTATCGGCAATAATGGCAGAATAGTTGCCCTGATTTTGCTGTACCGTTTGACTCAGGCCATAAGCATCAATTTGTGCATTAATCACCTGACCACAGACCCAGCCCGGATTACATCCCGCCAGATCGGCTTTGCCATCTCCATTAGCATCAAAGAGTTTAGCCAGTTTCGGATCTTTCAGCTGAGAGAGATCGGTAATGTGATATTTGTCAGCGGTCTTTTTATCGATAAGATAACCCTGCGCGGCACCACTGATATAGGTGCCTTTGCGATAGAATTTTGTATCCCCGCCTGCGGCGTTGTACATATCCTTTTGCAGCGGTTCCCAGTTAACCGCCATGTAAGTGGCATCGCCCGCAGCAATCGCGGTGTAAGCCACGTTGTAATCCACTTCTTCAGTGGGTTTGACCTCGTAGCCCAGTTTTTCCAGCGCTCTGTTAATCAGCTCCGTCTGGAATGACTCTTCCGGCAAAGTACTTTGCACCGGGGAGACCGTCACACCTTTGCCCGGCAAATCGGCAGCAAACAGTGTCGGTGAACTGATTAACGCAGTGAGGGAAATCGCGAGTAGATTCTTCCTGGTCATAATTTAAAACCTTATTATTTTGGTCGATGCCAGCAAATGGCGTGAGAATATCCCTCTGCAGTGAAGAGAGATGATATGCAGCTGTCAGTAAAAGTTTAAAAGCAGAATATTACTGTTGCAGATAGTGACGTGCGTAACGAAGGCGGGTGTTGTAGGTGGAGAAAAAAGATAAGTCAGAATTCATCATTATGATATCTGGTGACAGACCCTGGTTCCTGTTATCAGGTCCGCGACATTCACTCCGGTAAATTAATCGTGCAGTTACCATAACACATTATTTTCTCACTGCAACCGCTAATCATTTACCCATTACCAGCAGAGAAATCAGGGCTGAAAAATATAGCGTTTTTTAACTACGCTAAAGCCATGAAATTTATCTCTACTCACCTCTCATCAAATAGACATCGGTAACCACGGGAAAACGGTTACCGATGCTCCGTGATGTAATACGTTTATCGGCGCAGGCGCGCCGCTATAGGATTGCCCTGCGCGGCGCTGCTCGCAAGCTGATAAGCGTTATGCGAGGCGCGCTGCGGATAGCGGAAAAACAACGCAATCGAAATGAATGAGACGATAGCCACGGCGGCAACATAGTACACCAGCGTAAACGCACTGCCCGACCAGCCAATCAACGCCGCGCCAATCAGCGGTGCTGTGCCACCGAACAACGCGGTACCGGTGTTGTACGCCATTGCACCCGCAGAGGCACGCATCTCGGCCGGGAACATATCGACCAGACTGATGGTCATTCCACTGGTGACCATTGGGAAAACCATCACTGGCACAACCGCTGCGATAATGGCACTGCCTAACGTGCCATGCTCAGCATAGGTGAAAGCAAAAAACATCGCCGGGATCACCAGCACACACCCCAACAGTAACCAGCGTTTTCTGCCTACCACATCACTGAGATAGCCATGCAATAGCGTGCTAAAAATCAGTACAAACTGAGAAACTAACACCGCCATTGCCGCATCGGTTTTGGCTAACCCGACAAACGTGGTGAGATACGTGGCGAAGAAGCCCAGAATCAGATAGTTGGGCAGCGTATGACTCATCAGTATCGACATGAACACCAGGATATTTTTCCACTGCGAGCGAATAACCTGAGTCACCGTTGGTGGATTCAAACGCTGCTCCACCCGCGCCCGTTCAACCGCGCGGAATTCCGGGCTCTCATCAAGCTTGCGGCGAATCAGCAACCCAACCAGCCCCAACGGAAGGCCGATGGCAAACAGTACACGCCAGCCCCACTCCTCCATTTGTGCCGCCGTGATCAACGAAGACAACAAGGTGTAGAGACCAATAGCGATCACCGTGCCGATATAGGCACCTATGGGTGAGAATGACGCACGAAAGGCGCGGCGTTTTTGATCGCTGTTTTCGACAATGTAATCCGTGGCTGTCGCGTATTCGCCGCCAGCAAAAAAGCCCTGAATCAGTCGGCAAATCACCAGCAATACGGTGGCGCTGGTGCCTGCCTGCGCGTAAGTGGGGAGAAGAGCGGTCAAACCGGTCACCACACTCATGCCGGTGATGGTGATCATCAACACCGAACGCCTTCCCCAGCGATCGCCCGCCAATCCCAACACGATGCCACCAATCGGACGCACCAGAAAACTCGATGCATACAGCAGTAATACCGAGAGCAGTGCCGTCAATGGCGCATCCTGCGGGAAAAAGATCCGTGAAATCACACTGGCCAGTAGGCCGTAGAGGGCAAAGTCGAGAAACTCGACCAGGTTGCCGGCAACAGCACCGATCAGCGTTTTGCGCTGCATTTCAGGTGTCACCTGAGGAAGCGTGGCAGAAGTTGTCATGGTTAACCCCATCTTCACCGCATAACAGCACGGTCAGTGAACGTGACTCAGAATGAAATCAATCATTCCACATTACGGCATGGCATTCCGTTAATTACGTTAGTTGAGTGAAAATTAGACGTCAATATGCGGGTGAGAGGATTTCGCTATAGGTCACACGGAGATTGAGCTGGAGGACGAGAAGGGAGATGAGTCGATTAATGTCATAAAAAAACAAGATCTTAGGATGAAATGACCACACCGCAGTGTGGCCATTGCGTCATGCCGTTAACCTCTGGCATTTCTCTGGAAGCCAATTGCCTGGGCTGCCTGAACGGTTAACGCACCCCACTCTGCAATTTTTTCTTCATGGTAACGAGAGTCCGGCATCGAGATGCAGATACTGGCGACCGGCTGGTGGGCTGCATCAAAAATGGGTGCCCCGATGGCGAAAATACCAGAGCGATAATAGCCTCGGTTGATTGCGTACCCGCGCTCACGCACCTTCTTCAGTTCTGCGCGAAGTTTATCGGCATCGGTGATGGTGGCCGGGTTAAAGGCACTCAGCTCGCCGGTAAGGATATTTTCAAGCTGGCTTTCCGGTAAGAACGCCAAAATCGCCATGCCATTTGCTGTGGAGTGAATGGGCGCAATATCCCCAATCGGACTAACCGCGCGAACGGGATGCGGACTTTCCAGCCTGTCGATCACCACCACCGCGCCATTGCCGTCATACACCGACACATACACCGTCTCCTGCGTGCGATTGCGCAACTCTGCCATCGGATCCTGGACAGCAGCAGACAGTCCGCCGCCCGCCAGCTCGATCGGCCGCACGCTGAGCACACGAGGGCTGACGGTCCAGCGCGGCATGTCGCCTTCAATCAATCGTAACCAGCCCGCCTCATGAAAGGTCCAGAGAATACGCTGTACGGTGGTTTTTGGCATCGACATCATTTTGGCCAACTCGCCCACACTGATCGGCTGTTTCTCGGCCACCTTCTCCAGCACTTTCAAGCTTTTAATCAGGCTCTGCATACTCCACCCTCCCTACTTTCTGACTTCATTGTCTCCACTTGCTGTGCCGTAATATGGCACAGCCTGCCCTCTGCCGCTCGGCGTTTTGCCCGTAAGCCGATCACAATTTCCTCCGAATGCTTAATTTTTGTGCTTGCAGGACAGATAAAATCATGTCACGTTAAATTTATGGAATGGCATTCCTTATTGTGGAACGGCTAGATTTCAGCCGCTGGATTTCATGAATGATGTTTAGCGAGGCAGAGTGATGAGAAGTCATCAGTCGATTTTTACCGAAGATTTTAAGGCGGCGCCCTATTGGTGGGAGCAGTGGCAGCCGCAGGATGCGTCGCCCAATGACGTTCCGCCCGAAACGGAATACGTGATTATTGGCGCTGGTTATGCCGGGCTGTGCTGTGCATTGACGCTGGCGCAACACGGCAATCAGGTGGTGATTCTGGAAGCCGGCTTACCGGGCAGTGGCGCGAGTACGTTGAGCGGTGGTCAGGTCACTGGCGGCATCAATGTGGGCAAAACCATGTCGGCCAAAAAGGGGCTGCGGCAGAGCGATGAGCAGCGAAAACGCGACCTGCTGCTGGAGGCGGCTGACGGCTATCGCTATCTGGAAAGCCTGATCGCACAGCACGCTATCAACTGCGATTATCGACAAACCGGTCGCCTCGCCGCCGCGTGGATCCCGGAACATCTGGAGAACTGGAAAAAGCGGTTGCCACTTCTCAATAGCGTGAGTCAGGTGCAGGCGCGCATGCTAACGCGCGATGAACTGCGCGCCGAACTGGATAGCCCGGCTTATCACGGCGGCGTACTGATTGAGCGTGCTGGTCTGCTCAATCCCGCGCTTTATTATGCAGGTTTGCTGGATGCGGTGCGCAAAGCTGGCGTGGTGGTGTGCAGTGGTTCTGCGGTGAGTCGCATTGAGAAACACGCGGCGCATTACCAGGTTGATTCTCTGCGCGGCAGGCTCAATGCGCGTCAGGTGATTATCGCCACCAATGGCTATACCGGGCCAGAAATGGCCCATTTGCGCGCACGCGTGGTACCCGTCACCAGCCATCAGATTGCCACTGAACCGTTATCCGCAGATCTGCGACGCACGCTGATCCCGCACCAGCGCGGCATCGCGGAAACCCAACGCGTCACGCACTATTTCCGTTATTCACCCGATGGCTCTCGTCTGCTCTTTGGGGGCCGCGCACGCTTCTACGCCCTTGATCGCCAGCAGTCTGCGCGCGTGCTGCATCAACATCTGACGCAACGATTTCCACAATTACGCGATATCAAAATCAGCCATAGCTGGGGCGGTAAAGTCGCCGTCACGCTTGATTACCTGCCGCATATCGGCCAGACGCCGCAAGGCTGTTTTTATGCCGTGGGCTGCAACGGCAGCGGTGTCACCATGATGAGTTGGCTCGGCCACCGTTTAGCCCGTCACCTGATCGAAAATACACCGCTGAACGCAAGTCCTTATGGGGTATCGCCGCTGCCCGGCCACCCGCTCTACACCGGCAACACCTGGTTTATGCCGCTGCTTGGCAGCTACTACCAGGTGCGCGATCGCCTGGATAAATCCGCTCATTCGCAAACCAATTAGGGGGAAGTATGGGATTACGCATTGGTGTCGATATCGGCGGCTCGTTTACTGACTTCGCCGTTTTCAACGAAGCATCGGGGCAGTTGCACAGCCTGAAAGTGTTTTCTCGTCCCGATGATCCGGGCCAGGAAGTACTGCACGGCGTTCAGGAGTTAGTGAAGCGCTATGGGATCGATCCCGCCGATATTGAATATTTTACCCACGGCACCACCGTTGGCGTGAATGCCGTGGTGCAGAAAAAAGGGGCGAAGCTGGGGCTGATCACCAATCGCTATTTCGAGGATGTCCTGGCACTTGGCAGGCTGAAGACGCCGGATATGTACAGCCTGCATTCGCTGCGTCCGGAACCCCTGGTGTCGCGCGAAAATGTGTTTGGCATTGACGGTCGAATGGATGCGACCGGAAAAGAACTCACGCCGATTGCAGAACAGAGTGTGCTGGCCGCTGTCGCGGGCTTGCGCGATGCGGGCTGTGAAGGTGTCGTGATTGCCCTGCTGCATGCCTATCGCAATCCCGAACATGAGAAGCAGGTCCAGGCCCTGATTGAAGCGGCCGTGCCAGGCTTTTTTGTCTGCTGCTCTAGCGATGTCTGGCCGACTATCCGCGAATTCGAGCGTACGCAAACCGCCGTGATTGGTGCCTATGTTCAGCCACGCGTCGCGCATTATCTCGGCGCTTTGCAGCAGGCACTGACGCAAGCAGGCGTGACGGCTGAGCTGAAAGTCACCAAGTCCAATGGCGGCGTGATGAGCGCAGAGCGCGGCAAAGCCGAGTGCGTGCAGATGATCTTGTCGGGAACTGCATCAGGTGTGATGGGCGCAGCCTGGGTGGCACGCCAGTGCGGTCGTGAGAACGTCATGAGTCTGGATATTGGCGGCACCACCGCCGATGTGGCGCTGATCGTCAACGGAGAAGCGCAATATGACACCGGTGAGTATATCGGTGACTACCAGATTCACATTCCGTCCGTGTCCGTCACATCGATTGGTGATGGCGGCGGCTCGGTGGCGCGCGTTGATGAGTTTGGCGTGCTCAAAGTCGGGCCAGAAAGCGCAGGCTCAACGCCTGGGCCAGTGTGTTATGGACGTGGCGGCACGCAGCCCACGATTACCGATGCTTTCGTGTCATTGGGCATTCTTGGCCAGGCAACGTTGGGCTACAACGCGGTGAATGTGGATGTCGCCGCCGCGAAAGCCGCCATAGGATCGCTGGCCGATCGACTGGGCCAATCCATCGAAGCCACGGCGGAAGCGATCATTAACGTTTCCGTGTCCGGCATGTACGCAGGGATTAGCCGACTGGTTTCCCGTTTCGGTATCGACCCGCGCGCCTTTTCCCTGATGCCTTTTGGCGGTGCAGGCCCGATGTTGGCCTGTTATCTGGCGCACGCCATGCACATGCGTGAAGTGCTGGTGCCGCTGACGCCCGGCGTGCTGAGCGCATTAGGCGGTCTGGTTGCCGATGTGAAAAACGATTTTGTTCGCATCATTTATGGTGATTTAAGCGCAGATAGCTTGCCACACCTCGAAGCTGAATATCAGCAACTCGAACAGCAAGCCCGCGAATGGCTGAGCCACGAAGTCAGTGATGCAGGACAGGGCCAGTTTAGCCTCTCGGCAGAGATGCGTTACAAGGGGCAGTCATTTGAGATCGCCACACCGTTACAGCGTGAGGATTTGGCGAGCGGCAATCTCTCAACGCTACGTGAAGCCTTCCATGCGCAACACCATCATTTATATGCTTACAGCGACCGTGATGCCCAGATTCAGGTGGTGTCGCTACGTCTGGTGGTCAGCATGCCCACGCCAAAGCCGCAACTCGAATCTTTGCCGCACTCTGACGCAGCACCGATCCCCGCCGAACATATTGATGTGTGGATGTCGGGCCGTTATCTCACCGTGCCACTTTATCAGCGCGAGCAGCTTGCGGGCGGTCAGTCATTTACCGGACCTGCAGTGATTACCCAGTCCGACACCACTGTCGCCGTATTACCCGATTTCCGCGCCCAGGTGGATGCGCTCGGCAATCTGATCCTCACTGACCTCACCCACACGGCTTAATAAAGGAGTCGCGATATGGCTTTTGATACTTCAGGTCTGCAGATTCTGGCTAACTACTGTGTGGCGGCAGCAGAAAGCATGGCCCATACACTGGTGCGCACCGCGCATTCGACTTTTGTCAAAGAGACGGAAGACTTCTCATGCGCCCTGCTCACCCCCGAAGGTCTGGCATTTGCTTCGCCGAAAACCTTAGGTGCCACCTGGTATATCGGTCTCGATTACGGGCCGGTACTCGGCATGATCGAGGACTATCGCCCCGGCGATGTGGCGATGACTAACGATGCTTACAGCGGTAACGTTGCGACACACAGCCCGGATATGGTGATGTGGAAACCGGTGTTCTGGCAAGGCAAGCTGGTGTGTTTTGTTGGTGGTCATATTCATAACACCGATGTGGGCGGGGCCGTGCCCGCCTCGCTGTCGCGCACGCTGACAGAGATCCATCAGGAAGGAATACGTATCCCCCCGACTAAGATCGTGCGTGAAGGCGTGCTGGATGAAGCGTTGCTCACGTTAATCAAAACCAATGTGCGTGCGCCGGAACAGAATATGGGTGACCTGCATGCCCAACTGGCGATGCTGGCCAATGGCGAAAAACGCGTGCTGGAGATGATCGCGCATTTTGGTGTGGAAGATTTTCAGCAAGGTATGGTGGCCCTGCTCGATTATGCGGCGCAGCAGGCACAACGCATCCTCGAGAGCGTGCCGGATGGCGATTATTTCTTTGCGGAATACGCTGACGAAGACAGCGTGAACGGCAAACCGATGCGCGTGGCGATGACGCTGAAAATTCGCGGCGGCCGCGCCATCCTTGATTACACCGGCAGCGATCCGCAATTGCTTTCA
The DNA here is from genome assembly GCF_903970985.1 of Pantoea sp. ME81. NCBI lineage: Bacteria > Pseudomonadati > Pseudomonadota > Gammaproteobacteria > Enterobacterales > Erwiniaceae > Pantoea > Pantoea sp. ME81. The sequence goes on from NZ_CAJCKS010000025.1 coordinate 13,258, forward strand.
TCATTGAATATGCCGACCGGCGGCATGACGCGTCACGCGCTGGCGCTGGTCGGCTATCACTATGTGCTCTATACCCTGAATCCCGATATTTTGCTCAACGCGGGGCTGGATCGCGTCGTCGAATGTGTGCTGCCCGAAGGCAGCGTGATGAATGCCGTTTACCCGGCTGCCGTCGGCATGCGCAGTCTGACCTGTAAGTTAACGCATGTATTGACCTTTGGCGCATTTTCACAAGCGATCCCTGATCGTTTGCCTGCCTGCGCGGCCTGTGGACTGGCGATTCTGAACGTGAAAACCACCAACACCTCGGGTCGCCCGGTGATTGCTTCCATCGGCCCGGTGGGCGGCGGGGCGGGCGGCATGCCGTTCGGTGACGGAGAAGAAGGATCGGGCGCTAACGTGGCATTTCTGCGCAATACGCCAGTGGAGATTAACGAAGCGGAAGTGCCGATTCGTATCACCCGCTATTGTCTGGTACCCGACTCCGGCGGTGCAGGAAAATATCGCGGTGGTTCCGGGCTAATGATGGAGTTTCAGGTGTTTGCACCTGATACCACCGTCACGGCGCGCAATCGCGATCGCACCCATTTCGCTTCCTGGGGTGTCCTTGGCGGGAAAGCGGGCAGCAATGCCATTTTTGTGAAAAACCCGGAGAGTGAAGCACCTGAAATGCTCGGCAACAGCGATGTGATCCGTTGCCAGGCAGGAGATGTGATTCGATTAACCGGGGCCGGTGGCGGCGGATATGGTTCACCGCTGGAGCGTGATCCCCAGCAGGTGCTATCAGACGTGAAAAGCGGCTACGTTTCTTCGGCGCGTGCCGAGCAGGATTATGCTGTGGTGATCCGCGAGGGTGAGCTGGATGTGGAAGCCACGCAGATGAAACGCAATCAACGCTCTGCGACAGCCGCCAGCGTGGCACATTTTGACTTTGGCCCATGGCGTACTCGCTTTGAGCAAAGCTGGACGCCGGAGCGCTATCGGGCATTGACTGATATCTTATCTCGCGTGCCGGTCATATGGCGTTTTCATATCAAACATCGCCTGTTTGATGCGCTTGCCGCTGCGGAAGCCCGGGGGCAAACCGCTCAGGGTGGTCAGGTAATCTATCAACTCTTTGACGAATTGAGTGAGGAGTTCCGGGATTTCCTGCAGGCGTAACGTTGCCCTGAAGAAGCTATAAAAAAGGGATGCTATCGTCAGCATCCCTTCTCATTTTCACTGGGTTAGAACGGACCCCAGTTGATCGCCACACCAATCAGCAACGTCACCACGCAAATCGCAAACCAGATGGCAACGACCGGTGCCACGAATTTAAGCCAATTGCCAAACGAGATATTGGCCGTGGCCAGCGCGGCCATCAGCACACCCGAGGTCGGACTGATGGAGTTCACTATCCCTTCGCCCAGCAGCACGGTTTGCACCGTGACCTGACGTGTCAGACCCAGGTTATCGCCCAGCGGGGAGAAAATCGGGATCAACAACGCTGACTCGCCCGAACCGGATGAAATGCCGAAGTGCATCAGTGCGGCGCTGATAAACATGCCCACAGCGGCAATCGCAGGCGGAACCGGTGCCAGCAAGTCTGACAGGAAGCCAACAATCGGATCGAGGATATTGCCCTGCTGCAGCACCACCGAAATCGCACCTGCCATCCCGACAATAAAACCACCTTTGACCAGCTGAGAGCAGCCGGACAGGAAGGTGTTAGCAATAGCAGAACCGGAAAGGCCACCAATCAAACCGACCATGATCGACAGGATGATAAACATCGCCGACATCTCATTGGTGGCCCAATGCAGCTGCACCGTGCCGACCATAAACAGAATCAGCGTCACCGCGCAGGTCAGCAGAATCAGTTTATGACGGCCGGTAATCGCCAGCGGTTCAGCGCTTTCCACCGCAGTGTCCACGCGCACCTGACCATTTTTGCGCATGCGCTTCACGGTAATAATCAGGTAAATCGCCACCGTCAACACAAACAGCAGGTTGGTAATGCCGCGCAGTAACATGCCCGAGAACAGCGGCAACTGCGCCAGATGCTGTGTCAGACCGGTGGTGGCCGGGCCGAGAAACGCCACGTTGAAGCCTGCCGCGCAGGTCAGATAGATCAGCGCCATGCCGATCACCGGCGGCAAGCCTAACGAACGTGCCACCAGCAGACCAATCGGCACAAAGGCCACCACCGAGTTTTGCACCACGCCGGTACTGCCGAGGATGGCGAAGATCACCGCGAAAATCAGGATCAGACGGGTATCGCTGATTTTGGTGCTGCGTGACAGCGAATTCAGCGCCGTGGCAATCGCGCCGGTGGCTTCAATCACCGCCAGCAGCCCGCCGGTGAACAGAATCAGGAAAATGATCGGTGCCGCTTTGATCACCCCCTGTACGATGGCCATGAAAATCTCGCCGGGATAAACGCCCGTACGCGCCACTTCATGCAAACTGCCTTTAATGGCAAAGGTCACGCCATTGCGGGTTTCGTGATCAAACTTACCCGCCGGAATAATCCAGGTGGCGACCGCTGCCAGCACCAGGATGATAAACAGCAGCAGATAAGGGCTCTGCTCACTCTTTTTGCCTGCGGGCTGCATCGCACTATTTTTTTCAACATTAACCTGCGACATGGTTTTCCCCCAGCATTAGACCCGCTACCAGCGCGGTACGTGAGGCAATATCGGCAATGATGATGTGCTCATGACGCGCATGAATACCTGCGCCAGTTGCGCCCAATCCATCTAAGGTTGGGATACCCAACGCTGCAGTGAAGTTACCATCGCTGCCGCCGCCCACCGATTGACCTTCCACGCTGAAACCAATCTGTTGTGCCACGGCTTGCGCACGCTGCATGATCGCCAAAGACTCTGCGCTCTGGCGCATCGGTGGACGTGATTGTGCGCCGGTAATCTTCAGCTTAATGCCCGGTAAGTGCGGCTGAATCTGGGTGATTTCGGCGTGAATGCGCTGGGCTTCCTCTTCGCTGGTGACGCGCGTGTCGATGCCCAGTACCGCTTTATCCGCCACCACATTTATGCGATTACCGCCCTGCGCAATACCGACGTTGACGGTGGTGCCGCGATCTGGTGCATTCAATCCATGCAGGAACAGCACCTGATGCGCCATCTCCTGCACCGCGCTGATACCTTCTTCAGGGTTGTTACCTGCATGCGCGGCCTGGCCGGTGATCGCGATTTGATACTGACCCGTGCCTTTGCGCGCAACCTTCAGCGCACCGGTGCCAGCCACGGCGGGTTCCACCACCAGCACTTGCGATGATCCCAGCGCATGGCGTGAGAGCCACTCGCTGGAGCTTGGGCTGCCCACTTCCTCATCACTGCCACAGAGGAAAACAATGCGTTTCCCTGCCAGCAAGTCGTGTTCTTTTAACGCGCGCGCCGCCCAGATCGACTGCACCAGGCCCGCTTTCATATCCAGAATGCCAGGACCATAAAACTTGCCGTCTTCCTCGCCCATCGGCAATTCGCCTTCATCCCAGACGGTGTCAAAATGGCCGAGCACCACGGTTTGATCGTCGCCTGAGCCCAGCGTGAACTTGAGGTGGTTCCCGTAGTGTTCCTGTACATCGATTTCAGCATCAATACCCAGACGCTCGGCGAACAGGGCTTGCAGCACGTTGCCACAGCGATCCACCGCTGCCTTGTTCATGGAGGGTGACTCTGCTGCCACCAGGGTTTTGATATCTGAGAGAATGTCGTCTGAATGCTGTTGCAAATAACTTATTATATTTTTCATTACTTCTGTCCTCACCAAGTGAATCCCGAGTATGAGGATAAAATTGCGCTTAAAAAATGGGTATAAAACGTTATTATTGTTGACCTGAGAACAACAGATAATGAAAACCTATGGCAATGCTGCTCTATCCTGACAAGTCCATAAGATACTTATATGAAGTCGGTGTCCATGGCGGCATTCGTCGTGCGGCGGAAGCACTGGATGTGGATCCCGCGGCCATCAGTCGTCAGCTTTCGCAGCTGGCGCGTGATATGCAACTACCGCTGCTGGAGCGGCGCGGACGCAATGTGGTACTCACCGAAGCGGGGAAATTGCTGGCTGAGGATTATGCGCAAACGCATCAACGCAGAAGCCACCTGGAAAGACGTCTGCGTGATTTGCGCCATAAACGCGGCGGCTCGATCCGTATGCGTGTCGGCCAGGGGATGGTCGATGAGGTGGTGAAGTATGTCTTGCGGCCTTTTTCGCAAAGCTATCCTGAAGTGTTCATCGATATTTTATCGGGCGATATGCAAACCACGGTGAGCCTGATCACTCGTGGCGAAGTGGATATGGCGGTGGGTTTTGGCCCCCTTGGCCCGCCAGGCGTGAAGTGCCACAGTTACCTGCGCGGCCCCATCTGCGCCATTGTGCATCGTGATCACCCCATCGGATTGTATCAACAGGTGGATGTCAGCGATCTTGCCGAATATCCACTGATTGGCATGGACAAAGACTTTGGTATTCAAAGCTATATGAACGTCATGTTTAATCAGGAAGGATTGGTGTTCACGCCCGCCTACAGCTGCAACCTGTTTTCCAGTGCCATTGCGCTGAGCCAGGCGGGAATGGGCATTGCCTTTATGACCACTAAAGTGGTGGAAGACGCCCTGGCATCACGCAATCTGATCGCGGTGCCGATCAATCATCGCATCGCCCGCGAGAGCCAATGCCATCTGTTACGCAGCGCCGACCACCGCTTTACTCCAGCGGCACAGCACCTTTGGCAGCTGCTGTGCCAGTTTTTTGAGGGCAGTTCACATGAAACATCATGACAGATTTAACATGGAAAACGCCGCTCCAGGTTGCGTTGGCGACGAATAACGTAGCCAACGCACGAATAGGCGAACCTGATGTTGCGCGAACGATTAATGACCCGTGCGAGCGCCCGCTCTAAATCCGTGTTCACTTGCTTGCCAGGCGATAACGAATGCGACGATCAAGAGCACAAGCAAAACGGGTGGGAATGATTGCGCGCCCCAGTGATTCAACAAAATGCCGCCCGTGATGCCGCCCGCCGCAATCGCGCCGTTCCACGCCACCACGTTCATGGAAAGTGCGATATCTGCGCCCTCTCCGGCGGTATCCGCGAGTGCCGTTTGCAACAGGGTTGCTGCCCCGCCGAAGGTCAATCCCCACACGGCAACACCGAGATACAGCGCCGCTGGAATGTGCGAAAAGCCCATAAATCCCAATGAAACCAGGGCAAAAACCGCCAGACTCACCAGCACGCTGCTGCGTAAGTGGTGATCGATCAGCCGCCCGATCACAGCAATCGCCAGCAGCGCGGAAAGCCCGAACACCAGCAGCACAACATCCACTTGTGAACCCAATCCGGCCAACTGCAGAAACGGGGCGATATAGGTATAGAGAATGTTGTGAGCCAGCATCCAGGCGATCACCACACTGAGCACGGGTCTCACACCTGGCGTGGTGAGCACCTTTAACAGCGGCATGCGTTCATGGCGCGATTGCCCCGGATAATCAGGCACTTTGGTCAGCACCCATACCACCAGCACAAGGGTTAAGGCAGAGATAACCGCGAAGGCGCTGCGCCAACCCAGCAGGCCACCCAGCCAGGTGCCGAGCGGCAAGCCCAGTGACAAGGCGATAGGCGTGCCCACCATGGCTATGGCCATCGCTTTGCCCTGCTGGTGAATCGCCACCATCCTGCGGGCATAGCCCGCCAGCAGACTCCATGACAATCCCGCTGCTACGCCAGCCAAAAAACGTGCCGTTAGCGTGAGCCAGTAGTTTGCGGACAGCGCCGTAATAGAATTGAAAATCAGGAACCCGGCGATAGCCAGCAGCAATACATTTCTGCGCCGCCAACTCTGTGTCGCGATGGTCAATGGAATTGCGGCGATCAGCGAGCCCAGCGCATAAGCCGTGACCGTCTGCCCCGCCAGCGCGTTAGAGATGTTCAGTCCCGCCGCCATTTGCGGCAATAGCCCGGCGGGCAAGGTTTCGGTGATGATGCAAATAAAGCCCGTCATCGCCAGCGCCAGTAGAGCCGATATCGGCAGACGTTCTGTCGCAGTATCTTGCCCGTTGAGTGCCAGTTCTTTTTCCATAATTCCTTCTGAAATCATTTATGTATCGATTGGTATATATTTAGGCGTGCAATGTCGCCTTGTTAAGGTTAAAGAGAGCGGCCTGGATTAATGTAACGATCGATACACTAGTCAGACAGGTTCGCTTTGTCAACGAGTTATGTATCGTTTAGTATAGTAATCCACTGCACGCATTAAACAGGAGGACGCGATGGCGACGATGGGACGCCCAAGAACATTTGATCGAGACCAGGCGATCGAACAGGCGATGTATCTGTTCTGGCAGCAGGGTTACGAATCGACCTCACTTAATCAGCTCAAGGCCAGCATCAATAACGGCATTTCCGCGCCCAGTTTTTATGCCGCATTCGGTTCGAAAGAGGCGTTGTTCCGTGAGTGCGTGCATCGCTATCTCTCCACTTTTGGTCAGGTAACGGAATTCCTGTGGGATACCCGCCTGACGGGACGTGAAGCCGTGGAAACCTCGTTGCGACGCTCAGCGCAAATGCAGTGCGAGCCAGGCCATCCCACCGGATGTATGGTTGGGCTTGGTGCCATGAGCGCCACCTCTGCCGAACATGCCGCCGTGACCGAACCGCTGACACGCTCGCGCAATCGTACCCGAGCCGGAATCGCCGCCGCGATCGCGCGTGCCGTTGCCGCGGGCGAGTTGCGGCCGAACGTTGATGTCAGCGCGCTGGCGGCATCTTTCAGCACTTTTATGTTTGGTTTATCGATTCAGGCACGCGACGGCGCCAGCATTGAGGAACTTAACCAGGCGATTAAGCAGATGATGTGGATGTGGGATGCGAATAGATAAGGTGAGATCAGAGTGTTCTGCTTAAACAAACGGATTCGGTGCGACCAACATACGGGCTGTAGTTTTCAATCTGCTTAAAGCCGTGTTTAAGATAAAAATTCACGGCGCGAGTGTTGATGGCGCGTGTTGAAAGCTGAATTTTTTCGAAGCCTACACTCACGGCCCACCGCTGCAAATGTTCTAACAGCGCCGCCCCCACGCCGTATACGCTGCGATCCGAATACATGCGTTTTAGTTCTGCGATGTCATGCGATAGCGGCCGCAGTGAAGCACATCCTACCGCTCTCCCTTGCTGATCTTTTGCTAACACCCAGATGGAGCGTCTTTCATTCAAGGCTTCAGCATTAAAGTGGCTCTTTCCGTTGTTCCCGGTGATGGCCGCCAACTCTGTAGAGAGTTTTTCAATCAGACGTTGGGATTCAGGGGCGAGGGGGTCAGCGGACTCGATAGTGATCATAATGGGGGATCTATTCCTGATGTGCGGCGATGATGCTCATCGCCTCCGGATTAATCTGCAGTCAGCACGTTAAACCGGAAGCGCTTATCTGCCAATTACTTTTGTTGCTGCTGTTTGGCCTCAGCTTCCTTTTGCTTCTTACTCGCCATGTGATGACCCACGACACAGCCCCCTACCGCGCCCATCACGGCATGGTGCGCAACATGCCCCGCTGCGGCACCAATCATCGCGCCTTTCAGGCATCCTTGCGCTTCCGCCTGAGCGCTAACAGCTAAAAACAGGCCTAAAGTGATAACCAGCTTTGACAGATTTTTCATACAACTGTGGTTCCGAAAAGGGATGAAGCTGAGTACGTTACCGAAAATTTTGTTTGAATTCGTGCACTATTCGCTGAGGCGCACCACTGATTGAGGGCTGTTGATGAATGGTTGTTGATTGGGTGCTGCAATGGGGTTTCGTCAATCACCCATTCATCAATCACACACGGCACATCGACATGCTGTTCGATGCCTGGAAGGGCTCTGATTAAGACTGTGAGTGATGCTACAGCAGATGATAGCGCCGCGCGAAGTCAATGAGTTCCACTGCGGAGGTGATGTTCAACTTTAATTTGAGGCGATGTTTATAGGTGCTGACGGTTTTTTCACTGAGCGACAGTTGCGCACCAATCTGTTTATTGCCCATGCCTTTTGCCAGCAAAATCAACACCGTCATTTCGCGCGCGGAGAGCATGCGTAAGCGTTGCTCATCACTGGCGCCATAGCGACGATGGGCTGCCGTCGGAAAATCCTGCGCTGGGGCGAAACTGTAGCCGCGCATTACCATGCGCACCGCCTCTTTGAATTCGCTGAGTTGATCCGAGGCGATGACATAGCCATCGGCGCCCGCGTCCAGACAACGCTGCGCGAAGTGCCCACTGTGCGGTGTCGCTATCACCAAAATTTTCATGGCACCACTGAGTGCGCGAAATGCGGACAGCAGCGTTAACCCTTCGATGTTGTTGATGAGATTGACCACCAGCAAGTCCGGACACCGTCGTTGAACCTGATCCAGCGCTTCAACCTCAGGCAAGCAGTCAGCCAAGACGGCGATGCCGCTGTTTTTAAGCGCCATCACGCGTTCGCGGCAATGGTCTGGGTGGTCATTGATAATAATGGCGGTTTCCATGGCGTTCTGATGTTCCTTTCAGAGGATGAATAAACGTCCTTGCATGCTTATCACCTTAGCCCGCGAACGCTGTATCGGCTGTAGGAGAGTACTTATCTGTTGAGTAAAATTCCGGCGACAAGATGCCGCCGGATATCGGTGATTACCAGCTCCAGCGCACACCGAAAGCCGCATTCTAAGGGCTGTTCATATGCCGTGCTTTGCTGGTAGCTGCTTCGGTATAAAGCTGTAGATCAGGTTGAAGCTGAGCAGGCATCCGCCATGTCATCTCTGCGCGCGTACCGGCCAGATCATTGCTGAAACGCTGATCGTTAAGGGTCATGCGATTGTTGTTTTCCAGCTTCTGAATCGCTGATAACCGTACCCACGGCGTTGACTGCGCCCCCTGGGATAAGGTCAGTGACTTGCCCACGACGCCGTGCAGCGCAACTTGTTGCGAGCGAGCCGAACCGCTACGGGCAGCCAAACTATCACTCTTCGTCCACAGCGTGCTCAACTGTGCCGACGCCTCAACTAACCCGCCACCGCTGCCATCAATACTGAAGCTGTCTAAACCGGTCATCGTACCTGCAAGCGAGGAACCACTGTTCAATGCCAGTGCGATGCGGCTGGTGGTGTCAGTGCGGTGGTTACCGGTGAGTACCGAGTCATGGCTGGCGGTGACTGCGGCTAAGTCATTGCTGTTGCCCTGTAACACATTGCCACTGCTTTGACATACGCACTTGATTCTCACCTTTGTTTTGCGGCGGTACACCTTTAAAGGTGACGCGCCCAAGGTGTTCATAAGGTGTATACTTCCTGATTGACGTAAAACCATCCAGTCTCTGCTGAATTGGAATAAAAAATTGAATGTTAGAAAAGATGGTCGCGGTATTTAAACAATTCTAAATCGGTGGTCAGCCCCAGTTTTTTCATCCCCGATTGCTTGTGCCCGCTGATGGTTTTACGGCTGCGTTTTAATTTTTCTGCGATCTCAATTACCTGCATGCCATCAAGGAAACAACGGATCACTTCCACTTCACGCGGCGATAACAGCGTATCCAGTCGCGAAAGCTTCTCGCCGTTGGCGTGATACAGCGGCCCATCTAATACCGCGCCATCGCGCTTTCGCACCGGTATTTTGCTTAATTCACTTTCAATGTTATCTGGAATAAAGCGCAGCCCTCTGTCAATCACACGGATGGCTTCAAAATACGTCTGCGCCTCTTCACGTTTAGAAATATAGCCTTTGATTCCACTCATAAAGGCGGCACGTATTACCGCCAGGCTTTCCATGGAGGACGAGAGTAAAATCTTTAATGTTGGATGGCGTGATAAGATCTGTTTTATTAACGACAAACCATCAAGCTCATCGCCACCCAAAATATAATCCAGCACCAGCACATCAGCAGCGTTCTTTTGCAACCATGATAAGAGTTCGTGGCTATGGGAAAAGCTGCCGGTGATCTGCATATCGGGATAGTGGCTGGCTGCCATTTCCAGTGATAATCGAATCATCGGGTGGTCATCCAGTAATACTACCGTTATTTTTTCACCCGCGTAACGAATCATCAATGTCAACCTCATCAGTCAGCCAGAATAAACAACAAAATACGTTTTATTGCGTGCTGATCGAAACGCAAGGTGAGACCATTCTGAGTCAACAGTTACTGATTAAACGGTAGGGATTTACTTACACAGCCATGGCAAATAGTAGTGCCATCAAACTTCTCTGACAGGCGTTACATCAGGGTGACATCGACATGCTGGCCATCTGGCGTCCCGCTCTGGAGAATAACCGTACCGTTGCCGCCTCCTTGCCCTAGCTGCGCGGTCAGGCCGTGGTGTTACATTCCGATCAGCCTCTACTTCAGCAAACGGAAATTGAGAACGGGTTATTGGCGTTAATGCAGGACAAACAGCATCAATGGGACCCCTATGGTGCCTCACCAAATAGTTTTTTGGATTGTTACCATGCAGTACAGCGACTGGCTACCGCTAAACGTCAAACGGCACCCGCTTATTTGAAACAGCTTGTGGGAATCAGCGTATTAGAAGAGAAAAGTTATGGGCGCGAGAAGCTGTACATGAATACACGCCTGTTGCAGGAACTGAATCAATAAATGAAAAGGGATTGAGTGCTTCATTATGCCGCCCTCAATCCCCGAACCGCTATTTATCAACTGCGAGAGTTAACTTTACTCTGTCTGGGGCGCTCCATGCACACCAATCACAACCTCAGCTGCCCTCCCAAAATGGCATCCGCTTCCTGAAGTGACACATCCAGTCCCGCTGAAGGTGTAAATGTCAGTTCGCCAAAAATGACCTCACCATTGAGAAGATAGAAATCAGCGCGCACAAATTTAAAATCCGTCGCCAGTTTCATTGCATACTGCTTCATTTTCACAAAGCCATCGGGCATCTCTGGCAGGTCATACTTATTAATCAACTTCACCGTGTCCTCAAAGGGAAGCGGATTCCAGTTCATGTCAAAGTAATAGAATTTCGGCGTGCCTTTTTCTCGGCCGACACAAACCATGACCGCGTAAGGTTTGCCGTTAAAGCAGTAAAACTTATAGTCGTCTGGAAAACCACCACGTTCATTCTCGATGAATTTTTCACAGAGAATCTTTCTCTCGATCTTGCGGTATTGAGGCTCAATAAAATGTGATGAGAAATCCTCACTTAACCACTTACCCAGCTGCTTGTTGGTTTTTTCAACATCTAACGCGGATTTATCACTACAAATGATGTTGTAGCCTGCGCCGTGATTGCACTTCAGGGCAAATCTTTCCGGTAGTGCAGCATAGTCAATGTCCTGCGGATTATCATAGACGCCATAAAGTTCATTGAGAATTTCACCGCAGCCTTTGGATATAATATATTCTCTGACCTTGAATTTATCTGCACACTGCGTGTAAATCTCATTATTGAACTCATTAAACTTAAGCCACTGAATTTTTTCATTGAAATTCGTGGGGTTTGATAAGTTAAGTTTTTTCTTGAATTTTATATAGTAGTGAGCTTTAGCACAGAACTCTGGTGAAATATTAGCGCTAATTTTTAGAGCTGACTTAACTGTGTGTTTTATCATTCTCATTGAAATTATCTCATTTTAAAAATGTTGAGGTGCATTTTGATGATTGTTCTATTCTTGAAAAAATAATTCAGAAGAGTGCAAGACAAAATTTCGACAATCAAAAAACAGTATGCAGCGCCATTAATCCCAAAGGTGCGAATCATGAGCCAGGAAAATGGCACGGTTAATACACAACATAAAAACATTTTCTTAGCCAGGTAGTTGTATCCTGACTCTTTGATCATATACCGGTAACAGATCGTTCCCAGTGACGAGAACATCGTGCCAATAATGATGATAGGTATGATTTCCACTGAACCCATGTACTTATTGCCATAAAGCAGATGGATAAAGTCATCACCAAACAGATAGAACCCACCTAGCACAACAAGAGACAGCAGTATAACAATCCTGTTGATTTTACTTAGTAATTCATCAACAGCAGGTTGATTCTTTTCATTGTAAATCTTTGAGAAGAAACTCGTTATTAATGCCAATACGATAAATGACCAGGCGCCTCCTATGGTTAATGCAACGCTATAGATTCCCAGATTTGAGTAAGAGATCATTTTAGCCAGGAAAATACTCGAAATCTGCGTGTAGATATCCGCTGATATACTCGACAGGATTAAGGCCCCGCCGGTATACAACATATGGCGGTTATACATCATAACACCTTTACTACTTTCATTGACTACTGTGGTCTGCCTAAAGTACACAAGGCGCATGACATAAGGGATCAGAGGGATAATGATGATAGGTATCGTGAAATAGTAAATCGGCAGTTCAAAGTGTGATATGTAGAATCTAGCCATCAGTGCCAAAGACAATCCGATGACATTGGTAATCGTATTGATCTTTGATTTTAATTGAGTGTTGTTATAGATCGAAAAGAAGTCCATCACGATGTAATACGTCGCGATGCAGTTGGCAACGCCAAAGATAAAGACCGTGAGATCCGTAAAGAAGTAGAGATACGTGAGTACTGCACTTGAGGAGATGAGAAAGAAAAAACGCCTCTGATTCTGCGTGTGCATCGCCAAAGAGATACCTGAACGGGCTCTCTCACTCATGCGTTTAAAAATAATATTCTGGCCACCAAACCATGACAACGTCTGTACAAAGATAAACAGAGAGGTGGCGATGTTTATCTTGCCAAAATTATCCGGGCCAATGTATTTAGCCATTAACGAATTGATATATATCAGCCCGATGATATTGACTGACTTCTCCAGCATGATCCATATCGCGTTAGAATACATGTCACGTCTCACATACACTTATGTTGAGTTGCAGTTGTTTATGCTTGAATGATGTTCTACGCTCAAAAGCAACGGGGTTTATATGCATTACTGGTATATTTATTTTTCCAAAGGTTATATAGTCAAATAACCTTCATATTCTCTCTTTACTTTACGCTTTCATTTTAATTGGTCGATACTGTGACTGTTTACACAAAAATAGTGAAGGGTTTTCTGTTCGAATCAGATTAATAGCAGTCATTTATAAATATTAGTGCCAGACTTAATAAAGCGTTGTATTGAGGGAGTTAATTAAATAGGAGAGTAATAATCAGGAAGATAGGGGAATTAACTCGCGGTTTTGAGCCGACGTGCGCGCCTTACATGCCGCATAGCAGGTTTGAGTGATATGCCGATATAACCCTCTTACATAAAGAGTTCTCAGCATTCCGGCTGAAAAATCCCAATTACACGACCACCCTCTTCTTCATGACTGTGCCTCGTACCACTGCCAGCAATATCCCTCCTACAATCAGCAGCGTGCCGATCACTTTGCTGTGATCCAGCGATTCATGCAGAATTGCCACGCCCATCAGTAATGCCAGCGCCGGGCTGAGCAGTGACCAGGGCAGAATCTGGCTGGCGGGATAGCGTTTCAGCAGGCCGTACCACAATGAATAAGCGAGGATGGACGAACCCAGCGCGCTGTAGATGACCCCGAGCCAACCGCGCCAACCCGCTGCGAGTAGCAAAGTGAACTGGTGCTGCTCGGTGAGTAGCGAACTCACCCCCACCAGTGGAATGGCAAACAGTGACAGCCAGCCCGTCATCGCCAGCGGTGCAATCGGCGGCAAACGCTTGATCAGCACCGTGCTGCATGCCCAACCACAGGCGCTCATCAATAACCACATAATGCTTTGCCAGTGCGACAGCGCCGGACTGCCCGCAAGAATCATCACGCCCAAAAACGCCACCACTACGCCGCCGATTTGCTGATAGCGCAGCCGCTCTTTGAGCCAGAATGCTGCCAGCAGCATGGCGATCGGCGTGCCCATCTGGATAAACACGGCGGTGGTGCCCGCATCGGTGGTTTGCATGCCAATCACCATTAACCCGAAATGCACAAAGCCAAAGGTGAATCCCAGCAGCATCATGCCAGGTAGCTGACGCCACGTCAGGCGATGAAACGGCAGCAGCAGGGCCGCCACCAGCACAAAACGCAGCGTCAGCATGAACAGCGGCGGCAGTTCCATCAGGCCAAACTTCATGGCGATAACGTTAAAAGCCCAGCCGTTGACCGCCAGCAGCAGGATTAACAGGTCGCGCAGCGGAATGGGTTTCACGCACGTAGCCGGGTTGGCGTTTGCAGATGATAATCGTGCTCCTGCTGGAATCGACGCGCGAAAGCGAGCAGTTTGCGCTCAGCGCCATCACGTCCGATGAGCTGCATGCCAATGGGCATCCCTGCATGATCAAACCCGGCCGGCAGACTGATAGCGGGCAGTGCTGACAGACTTGCCAGCGCGTTGTAACGCATGTTGCCGGTCAACACGCTCTCTTCGCGGTCTCCCATTTGAATCGCTTCCAGTCCTTTATGCGGTGCGGTAAATGGCAGCGTCGGCACCAGAATCACATCCACCTGATTCAAATGCTGCAACAACTGCTGGCGTAAACCGGTGCGGAAACGTTGTGCCTGCAGATACTCCACTGCGGTAATGGCGAGTCCCGCTTGCAGCAGCTTACGCACATCCGCACCGTATTCTTGCGGACGGTCAGCAAGCCAGGCGGCGTGCAATGAAGCCGGTTCCGCAAGGTTGATTAGCACCAGCGCGTTCACCGCCTGCTCAAGCCCGGTCAAACTCAGCGTCTGGCAACGCGCGCCCGCCGCACTCAACCACTGCACCATTTGATCATAGGCAGTCGCGACATCAGGCTGCACCTGCTGATGCACATCCGGCAGCAAGCCAATACGCAATCCGGCCAGTTCCGGTAATGCTGTCAGCGGCTGTGTTTTGCCGTCGAGCACGTTAAACAGCACCTCACACTCTTCGGCATAACGTGCCAGTGGCCCAACGGTATCGAGGCTGGTGGCGAGAGGAAAAATGCCTTCAGTGGAGAGTCGCCCCACGCCCGGACGTAACCCCGTGATCCCGTTCATCGACGCCGGTAAACGGATCGATCCACCGGTATCGGTTCCGAGCGTTGCCAGCGCACTGCGCACCGAGGCGGCGACACCCGAACCGCCGCTGGAACCGGCAGGAATGCGGGCATCATCCCAGGGATTGCTGCTGGCACCGTAGTGCGGATTGTTGGTGGTGCCGCCCCAGGCGAACTCATGCATATTGGTGCTGCCGATGATTAACGCACCCGCCTGCTTCAGACGCTGCACGACCACCGCATCACGCTGGGCGATATTGCCGCTGAGTATCTGACTGCCCGCGTGCATCTCCTCACCGGCCAAATCGATATTGGCTTTAATGGCAATCGGCATGCCATGCAACGGGCCCAGATCGTAACCCTGTTCCAGTAAACGTTGGCTGGCTTTGGCCGTCTGACGGACCTGAGACACATAGACCTCATTGAAAGCATTGAGATCGCGTGTGATTTCCTCACGCGCCAGACAGGCTTCGACCAGCTCTGGCACGCTGGTCTGCCGCATGCGCAACTGCTGTGCCAGCGTCAGCATTGAGGCATCGATTAACTCACTCATGAGGCAACTCCAGCGGCGGCTGCAAAGCGGAAACCCAGGCGTTTGCCGGCAGCAGCGTTGGCGCAAAATGTTGTGCAGCAAAGGCACTCACGCCCGCCGCACGCGCTTCACAATCGGTAAGCAGGTGTTCCAGCTCAACCGCATCAGCCGCGCAATGGCGCTGTATCAATGCCAGTCGAAGTGTCAGTGCATCCATAATCATTCCTCTTTTAATGCGGGCGCACAGTGGTACGCCCGTAATCTGGCGACAGTCGGTGATGGCTTATTTATCACCCATCGCATCGACCGCTTCTTTGGCCTTAGTCGCCAGCGTCGTGTTCACGTTGTTCTGATATGACGTGGCTTCAGAGGGATAGGCTTTGATGTTTTTGGCATACAGCGCGATGTTCATGTTGTTATCCCAGGCCTTCTGCGACACCAGCACGTTCTCCGGATAACCTTTGGCATCGATTTCACGCTGCACTGCGGTTTTCACCACCTCCTCGGGCAACGCCGGGAAGTATTTACGTGCAATGGTCACCGACTCAGCCGGATGCTTGTAGATAAAGCGTGAGGCCTGTTCAAAGGCGGTCACGACGGCCTGCGCGGCCTGTGGATTCTTATCAATATATTGTTGTGTGGTCGTCAGGCTAGAGAAGGCAAACGGATACCAGGATTGCGCGGCTGAGAACGAATAAGCCACATGCAAGCCGTTTTGCTTTTCGGCCATGGTGACCTGTGGCTCCGCCGCTAACGCGTAATCTGCGCGACCTGCCGCCACCGCCGGGATCTCATTGCCAATCGCCACATGCACCAGCTTCACGTCTTTAAGGTTGTTCTGTTTGATCAGATAACTCATAAACGCCCAGGTGGTATCCGGTTGCGGGCTGGTCACCACACGTTTGCCCGCGAGCAGTGACAAATTGTCCTGCAAAGAAGCCGCTTCTTTGCCGAAGATGAAGATGGTTGGCGCGTTCTGTACCCCGGCCACCACCACCCCTTTGCCGCCGTTTTCACGGGTTTTCGGCACAAACACCGGATCCTGAATCGAGAAATCTGCCGAGCCGCCAATCACCGCCGCCCAGGATTGCGCCCCGCCGCCACCGGTGCTGATTTTCACATCAACGCCCTGCTGTTTAAAAAAGCCCTGCTCTTGTGCCACATACAACGGCAGATAGAGCAGCGATTGAAACGCCTGGTTGATGCGCACTGGCGTGTCAGCCGCGTGCGCACTCACCAGAGAAGCCAGACAAACTGCGGCAGAGATCGTAGCTAAACGGAATTTTTTCATGATTATTTCCTGTCCCAGGAGAGAATGAGGCGTTCAATAAATGCCACCAGCGCGTTGAAACACAGCATCATCAGCATGACCAGCACGATGCCAGCCAGCACAATGTTCATACCGAAATTGGAACTCCCCAGCAGGATCATGTGACCCACGCCGCTATCTGAAGAGATGTATTCACCGACGATGGCACCGACCAGTGCGAAGCCAACGTTAAGCCGTAAGCCCGACAGCACCCACAACATCGCGGATGGCACCACCAGCTTGAAGAAAATGGTGCCGCGTCCGGCGTTGAAGGATCGCAGGAGGTTGATGAGATCGGGATCGGTGCGCATCGCGCCTTTATAAGAGGTGGTCAGGGACACCACCACGCAGGAAAACGCCACAATCACCACTTTGGAAAGCATCTCCGTGCCGAACCAGATGATGGTCATCGGCGCAATCGCCAGCACCGGAATTGAGCCAATCGCGGCGATAAACGGCGCGGCAAGGTCAGAGATAAAGCGCGAGTACCACAGCAGCAACCCCAGGATAGAGCCGCCAATCGCGCCCACGGCAAACCCCACCAGGGTTTCAACGGCGGTGACGCGCACATCAGTCACCATTTCACCGGACTGAAAGCGCTGGACCAGCACCTCCCATACCTGCGAGGGGCTGGAGAACAGGAAGGCGTTGATGTTGCCACTGCGCACACCGAGCTCCCACCCTCCCAACAGCAGCACCACAATCGCCACCTGTAAGAACAGCAGCGTGTAGCGACGTGCGTTAGCTGAGCGGAAAAAGGTTTCTCGCGAACTGCGATTTGCCGTCGCCGCAACCGTAGGGCGTGTAGACACTGAGTTCATTGTCATGTCGTCCTCTCGTTAGTTAACCGGCTCAGGCTGAATGCCGATGCTGCGCCAGATATGCTCGTAATACTCATTGAAACGCGGCGACAGGCGGCGTTCGGGTATCGACAGGCTATCCGTGCCGAGATCGACCTCAATCTCCTGCACAATTTCACCGGGGCGCGCTTTCATCACGTAAACACGATCTGACAGCGTGACCGCCTCTTCGATATCATGCGTAATGAAGATCACCGTCTTGTGCTGCTCTTTCACCACACTCAGCAATTCACTTTCCAGCGAGATTTTAAGCGGGTAGTCCAGCGCCTTATAAGCCTCATCCATCAGGATGATTTCCGGGTTGGTGACCATGGTGCGCATCAATGCCACACGCTGTTTCATGCCGCCGGAAAGCTGCGACGGATACTTCTGCTCGTAACCGGTCATTTTGTAGAGTTCGAACAGTTCACGTGCTTTGGCTCGCGCCTGTGCTTTGGGCATGCCGCGCACTTCCAGACCGAGGATCACGTTGTCGATTACCGTACGCCACGGGAACAGCAGGTCTTTTTGCAGCACATAACCGAGTTCCGGTGACGGCGTGCCGGTGGTTTCGCGATTCTTCAGCAAAATGCTGCCGCTGTCGGGCATTAGCAGCCCGGTGATGATGTTGAACAGCGTCGATTTGCCGCAGCCGCTGGGCCCGACAAATGAGACGAATTCATTGCGATTGGCATGGAAGTTGAGGTTGCGCAGCACCGTCACCTCACCCTCCGGCGTGGGATAGCTTTTGTGGATGCCAGCGGCTTCCAGAACTTTACTCATGGTTTTCCCCCAAAGGTCGCGCGTGGCGATTGTGAACCGTCAACGGCGAAGGCGGGGCCTGCACCGGAACGTAATCTTTCAGGAAGTGATAGCCGAGATAGTCGCTGCTGCGGGCGCGCAGGATGGCGGACTGCACCTCGACGCGGGCAATCGCCATGCCTTCCGTGGTGCCACTGTCAGCCACGATATTTCCCAGCGGATCGATAATGCGGCTGTGGCCGTGATAGTGAAGATTGCCGTGCTGGCCGCACAGATTGGATTCGATCATCCAGCATTGATTTTCCAGTGCGCGCACACGGCCAAACAGCGTGTAGCTATCCACCATGGGATCGGCATCGCCTGCACTGCCGTCCCCGGCATAGCCCCATGCGGTGGGCATAATCATGATGTCCGCGCCTTTCAGCGCCAGCTCGCGAGTGCTTTCCGGGAACACTTTGTCGTAGCAGATCAACATACCAATACGACCAATTGGCGTGCTGAACACCGGAAAATCGCTGCCGGGATAGTAGACGTGCTTCTCATCGCCCGGCTGATGCACTTTGCGATACACGCCGAGCAAACCGTCTGGCCCCAATAGCACCGCACTGTTAAACAGTACTTCGGCACGTTCAGGATGGCGCTCGGTCATGCCGAAAACCACATGCAAGCCCAGTTGCGTGGCGAGCTTTTGCATGGCCTGCACGCTCTCACCTTCGGTCACCACTTCGGCTTGCGCCATTTGCCACGCCACCGCTTCACCGTTCCAGTTGAGCGTATCCGGCAGATAGCCTTGTAAAACCTGCTCCGGGAATACCACCAGGTCGGCACCTTCCTGTGCTGCCTGTTCCATCCAACTCAGCAGGTTGTTGAGGTTGCGGGCTTTATCGTAAAACGCGGGCAGCGTAATGCTGGCGATGGTGGTTATGTTCATAGCAGCTCCCAGAAGTTTTCATTTAAACTGCTACTCTGCTCACATTTAGACCAATACAATTTTCTTATGTGATAATTTTTATCATATGTGAGAAATTAACTGTCCAGTTCACTTAGCAGAAGAATCATTGCCAATGAAAACCACCCGACAGCATGAAGCCTCCGGGCTGGGCGCCGCCTTAACCGGCGAACAAGATTTTGGACTGCGAATCAAAACGATACGTCAGGCGCGAGAATTGACGCTGGAGCAGGTCGCCGAGTTGAGTGGCGTGTCGATTTCGACACTTTCGAAGATTGAAAAAGGTCAGGTATCCGCTTCATTCGATACCATTGCCAAGATTGCCAGCGCGTTTGATTACTCTCTGGCCGAACTGTTCGCCGAAGAGTTGCCCCTGCCTTCGGTGGCGAGCACCGCCATTCAGGGCCGCCGCACTTACACACTGGCCGGTAAAGGATTGGCCTTTACCAACCCCTATTTTCGTTATGAAGTGCATGCCGCTGAACTGCTGGTGAAAGGGATGATTCCGGTGGTGATGGGAATTGAGACGCGCGAGTTGCCGCCGCCGGAAGCCTGGTCCCAACATGCCGGTGAAGAGTTCATTTATGTTTTGTCAGGCGAAGTGATGTTGCATACGCAACTCTATGCACCGCTGCGGCTGGCACAAGGTGACAGCGCTTACATCGACAGTACGATGCGCCATACCTTTGTACGGCTAAGTGATGAAGCCGCCAGCCTGATCTCCATTTGTCAGACTGAAACGCTGGATATTGAGGATTTGACGCGCGGTGGCTGATCAGAGCCTTCCCGCCACGCCAGCAAACACAGTAAACTGACCGCCGATTACCCCACAAAAGGAACTTCAGCTATGGCACGGGAACATCACTATCAGGTCACGGTCCGCTGGACCGGCAATCGCGGCACCGGCACCTCCTCTTACACCGCTTACGATCGTAACAGTGAGATGCTGGCAGACGGCAAACCCATGATGCCTTTGAGCGCCGATCCGGCATTTCGTGGCGATGCCACGCGCTGGAATCCTGAAGAGTTATTGCTGGCTTCAGCCTCCGCCTGTCACAAACTGTGGTATTTGCACCTGTGCGCGGACGCGGGAATTGTGGTGGAAGCTTATGAGGATGCCGCGGAAGGCACCATGGTGGAAGGCGCTCGGGGTCGTTTCACGCAAATCACGCTGAAACCGCGCATTACGCTGCGCGATCCGGCAGATGCGGATCGCGCGCGTGAGTTACATCATCAGGCACATGAGGCCTGTTATGTGGCCAATTCACTCAACTTCCCGGTGAATTGCGAACCGACGTTTGCCTGATCAGGCGGCGCCGGCCAACGGTGGTTGCGGCGGGACCCACAGCCGCACACCATTTCGTCCGGCGCGTTTTACCTCGTATAACGCTTCATCTGCATGGCGTAACCAATGGCGCAAGGACTCGGCGTTGGCGGCTGAAGCAATGCCGATACTCACCGAACAGCGAAACTCTGCCGACGCTGGCAGGCGTACCTGGGCGATTTTTTCCTTTAAGTGATTTGCCAACGCGACCACCGTCTCATCGGTCGCATGGTGCACGATCACGCCCAGCTCATCACCGCCGAAACGTGCGGGAATATCCTGCAATCCCACATGATTACGAAGCAGTGCCGAAATCTCTGCCAGTAAAAAATCCCCGGCTTCGTGGCCCCAGGTATCATTCACCGACTTGAAGTAATCAAGATCCATCAGCAGCAGATAGCCCGCGCTGTCGCCACGACGCGTACTCAGGAATTCGCTCTCCAGACGACGTTCAAACAGACGCCGGTTAGGGATCTCCAGACCAGGGTCCATTAACGCAATACGCTCCAGTTCACGGTTTCGTTTACGCAATTGCCAGGTCAAATTGTAGGACGTCACGCTCAATACCAGCATATAGCAGGTTGCCAACGGCAATGTCAGCCAGACGGTTTGCTGACTGAATGTTAGATTGACACCCGCGCCATCCACCAGCCAGACCATAACGAAAGCGCAGAGGAAAGCCTGCATGGCAGCGATTAACTGCGCTGCGCCTCCTGCCGCATAACGATCCGAGGCCAGCACCGCCATAATGATAAATGACGGCAATGGGCTAAGCGCCATCAGCGCTACCCAAATACCGCCAAATGCCGCGTCCAGCGTTAAGTTATGCCGTTCGGTGCCGGTGGAGTCTTCGGCACGCAATGCCCGGCGATAAGCCACCCACGGCCAGATAAATGCATTGGTAAATAACAGGGCGCTGAACGCCAGACCGCGATCCATCTCCATCAATACCGAGAGAATCGGGAAGAAACATAAAATTGTGCCAAGCTGGCGCATGATAAACATACGACGAACGAAGCGCTGTGAACGCCGCTTCAGATGGCTATCATCAGGTGAGTAATAATTCATTCACTGGAAAAATCTGATCGACAAGAAAAGCAGTTTAACGGGAAAAACCGCGAGCGGAGCGGTTTATTTTAAGAATATTTACCTTGTGCTGAGGCAATAGTGCAAAAACCCTTCGTTATGCTGAAAAGTCCGGCAAACATCAGCATGGAATAGCGCCCTTCCACATTAAAACTTTGAACCCACAGCGATTTTCAGCAGCTGATTAGCGCCAGCGGTTGTCACATCAGCAGCTTGAACGCAGGATGTTCACTGCCCCCTGTTGATAGGAAAACGTCATGTCTCTTTCTGCGGCACACAAGCGCGTGCTCATTGCCGGATCCGTCGGCAATTTTATTGAGTGGTATGAATTCGCCGTTTACGGTTTTATGGCCACGCTGATGGCTAAAAACTTCTTCCAGCTTGAGGGCGAAAGTGCCCTCACCAGTCTCATCCTGACCTATGCGGCATTTGCCGTGGCCTTCTTTTTCCGTCCTTTAGGCGCGGTGGTGTTCGGCAGGCTGGGCGATCGTTATGGACGCAAGCCGGTATTGATCGCTGTGTTGATATTGATGACGCTCGCGACCGCTGCGATCGGTCTGGTGCCGGTTTATGCCTCCATTGGCGTTGCTGCACCGCTGCTGATTACCGCGTTACACATCCTGCAAGGGTTGTTTGCCGGGGGAGAGTACGGCGGCGCAGTTTCACTGATGACGGAATTTGCGCCTCCGGGCAAACGCGGCTTTTACGGAGCATGGCAGTCTCTGACCGTAGCGTTTGGATTACTGGCGGGCGTGGCCGTGGTGGCGGTTTTGCCGTTGCTCATCGGAGACGCAGCGATGATAGCCTGGGGCTGGCGCATCCCGTTTCTGCTCGCACTGCCACTAGGCGCTATCGCACTTTGGCTACGGTCGGGCTTAGAAGAGTCTCCACAGTTTGAGCAAGCAACAAATGCAGAAAGCGCGTCGGTCAGTGCCACTGTACGCGCCATTGTGCTGGGGATCGGACGACTGATGGTGTGGTCCGCAGCGGGCTATACCTATCTGGTGATCATGCCCACCTATTTGCAGGCAGCGCTGCATACCGGCTTCAATCAGGCGCTGCTGATTGCGGTGATCTCGAATCTCGGCTTTGCGGCGACTATCCTGCCTGCCGGTATCCTGAGCGATCGCGTAGGACGACGCACAGTGATGTTACTGGCGACCTTCTTGTTGCTGGTGCTGGCATTCCCGCTGCTGAAAGTATTGCAGGACCCACTAAACGGCTTGCTGATCAAAGCGGCGGTGGTGTTTGTGGCCGGGGCATTGGTCGGCATGCTTGCAGGGCCGGGGCCCGCGATGCTGGCGGAGATGTTCCCGACGCGCGTGCGCTACACCGGGCTTGGGTTAGCCTACTCGCTGTCGAATGCGCTGTTTTCTGGCTGTGCGGGACTGATTATTACCGGTTTGATGAAACAGACCGGTAATGCGGATATTCCGGCCTGGTATGTGATGGGCACAGCGCTGGTGAGCTTTGCCGCGCTGTGGACGTTGAATAAAGACGATCACCGCAGGCCGTTATAAAAAGAAGGCGGCCATCAGGCCGCCCCATCCTTGAACAAACTTAACGCCCCGCCCCCTGCAAGCGGAACTGCGCGACCAATCGCTCCAGCATCATCGCTTGTTCTTCCAGCGAGTTTGCCGAATGCGAGGATGCGCTAACCAGCGTGGCGTTTTGCTGGGTAGTGGTATCAAGTTCACCTACCGCGCGAGCAATTTGCTCAATGCCACGGCTCTGCTCATCGGAAGCAGCAGAAATTTCCTCCATGATCTCATTCACGCGCGCAATGCTGCCGAGAATCTGATCCATGGTTTCGCCAGCACGCGCTACCTGCTGATGCCCGTTGCTGATGCGGCTCACCGACTCACTGATCAACTGTTCGATGTCTTTCGCTGCACCGGCGCTACGCTGTGCCAGGTTGCGCACTTCACTGGCGACCACGGCAAAACCGCGCCCCTGCTCACCGGCTCGGGCCGCTTCGACCGCCGCGTTCAATGCCAGAATATTGGTCTGGAAAGCGATGCTGTTAATGACGGCAGTAATGTCGGCGATTTTCTTCGAGCTGTCGGAGATTTCCCCCATGGTGCTGACCACATCGCGCACCGCTTTACCGCCCTGATTCGCATTGTGTGAAGCTTCTGCGGCAATCTGGCTGGCCTGCCGCGCGTTCTCGGCGTTATTTTTAACGGTAGCCGTTAACTGCTCCATGCTGGCAGCCGTTTCCACCACCGCCGCCGCCTGCTGCTCGGTACGTGATGACAAATCGAGGTTCCCCTGATTGATCTCGCTAGCAGCTTGCGAAACGCTGCTGACGCTATGCAACACATCGCCAATCATACTGCGCAGACGGTCGTTCATCCGCCCCATCGCCGAGGTCAGCTTGCCGAGTTCATCATGACGATCGGTGGTAAACTGCGAGCTTAAATCGCCGCTGGCAATGCGCTCCGCCAGCTCAAGATTGTGGAATACCGGACGCGTAATCTGACGGATGATGTACCACGCTACCAGTACGCCAAACAGAATCGCCAGCCCCCCAATCAACAGGGATAGCGTTGCTGAACCGTTCGCCAGTTCATCATTGCGCTCCTTGACGATGGCAATGATCTTTTTGATCGCCGCACTGCTCTTATCACCCGCGACTTTTACCGTGTCTTCTGACGCACGCAGCTGACCATAGCTGTCCGCCGCTTGCAGGCTGAGATCTTTAAAGCGTTCGGTATCCTGCCACAGCGCGGTAAATTCGCCCTGCTGTTCCGGTGGCAGCTGAGCCAACAAGGCTTTCATACCCTGATCGGCCTGCTGGAAATGGGTTTGCAAGGTATTGCGCAGGGTATCGGAGACATTGAAGCGCAGCGCCCAGGCTTCTTCACGCACGTTGCTGATGGCGAAGAGCTGCTCATAGATCTGATTGGTCAGTTCTGGATTGGCCACTGGCGTGCGAATCAACTGCGTGTAGCGCGAAGTCATGTCTTGCTGGCTCAGGGAATCAAGCTGTGCACGCAGACTGTTCAGTTGCTGGGTGGCTTGCGTCATCGCCCCGATGCTGTTCTGGAAACTGGCGAGATGGGTATCGAGTTCATCCACCAGAGGACGCGCGTTATCTGACCAGGAGAGTTGTTTAGCCTCGCGATTCAGCTGCTGTGCATGAGTGACATAGTCGGCCATCACCTTGCCGGATTTATCATCACCATAAAGGTATTTGAGGCGGTTAATTTTGGCCTGGAACACCTCGATATTGATGTCATAGATCAGATTGGTTTTCTGATAGATGTCATGAATCGCATTGAAACGCTGCACGCTGATGCCGGTGGCTAATGCCACTAACAGCAACACAATGCCAAATCCTGCTGACAATTTTCGGGTGATGCGTACATTACGTAAACGGGATACCAGCCCCATGTTCCCTCTCCTGCGAATGTTGTTTTTGTAAATTCTGGTAAGGGAGTTATCGGAGCGAAGCGGGATTTGTTTATCGCGGAGATCACAAAAAAACGATTACAGGATGTTATGCGCCGCCGGGCAGCGGCGCGAGCAGGTTATCGCGCGGATTGCGGGGCTAACTGGCTGATAAACAGGCCTGCCGCACTCACCGCATCCACCGCCACTTTCCCTAACTGCTGGCGAATGCTGTCGCCTAGCGCGATGGTGGAAAAACCGGTGCATGAGAAGGCGATGACTTCAATGCCATCGCGATAAAGACTATCCGCACAGGCCAGGGCGCTGGCGCGACCTTCTGCGCTCAGCAAGTCCGTGGTGTTCAGCACCCCTTCCGGACGCGCGTAACGCACGGATTCACCCAGCAACTGACGGAAAGGCGCCGGGGCCGTCGCGCCAATCCCCATCACCGCGACAGGACGCTTGAGCATACGCGCAATACTTGCCGATGCCGAACCGGCGCTGATGACGGGAATCGATACGGCATCGCGCAATGCCGCAAGGCCAGGATCGGCGGCGCAGCTGAGAAACAGCGCATTGCAGCCGTCGGACTCTAATTGCCGCCCGAGCGTAACGATCTTAGGCACCGCCAGCGCTTCACTGGCATCATCGAAAATGCCTTTGTGCTGATCGGGGATCGCCCGGCTAATTGAGTTGATAGCGTACTCCTGATGAATCAGCCGACCATGTTCTTCGACAAAGTGCTGATCTGGATGGGTTAATACGCGGATTATCCCCAGCATGGCTGTTACTCCTGGTCTGATGTTAAATGGGTTTGCAAAGCGGACTGGTTTTTTATTGTGTCGAGTAACATGGCAGGTTTATGCAAAAGCGGCAACACGTACCTGCCGCTGGTTTGATCTACAATGCTGCTCCGACTTCCGCGATCACACCGCGCAACCACTGATGCGCCGCACTGTCCTGCGTCCTGCGATGCCAAAGCAGATCAAATGGAATCGAGGGCAGCGCCAACGGCGGTTCAAACATGATGATGTCGCCCTGGCGGGATGAAGTGGTGCCCACGCGGCGCAGTACCGTTGCCACATAATCCGTTCCCGGCAAGAGCGCGGGCACGGTAAACATGGTGGGCAACGTCAGACTAATGGTGCGCGCTAAACCTTGCTCTCGCAATTGTTGGTCCACCAAGCCGTAATGGTTGCCTTCCGGTGACACCAGGATGTGGCGCATTGATAGAAACGCTTGCAGGTTCATGCCTTTACGCGCGGCTTCGTGGTCGCGCCCGACTAAGGTGACAAAGTCATCACGTAGCAATGGCTGGGAAAGAATTCGGTTCTCTGCTTTGGTTGGCGGTACGCCTACGGCAATATCAATCTTGCCCGCATCGAGTAGCGCAACAACCTCATCGCGATCAATAAAATAACGCACATGAATCGTGCAATGAGGTGCCACCGCCGCGAGCTTTTTGGTTAGCGCAGGCAGCAGCACATGCATCGGATACTCCGTCAATCCCAGGGTAAAACTGCGCTGTTTGGCTGTGGGATCAAAGACCTCTGCGGGCTTCATTAAATGACGCACCTGCCCTAACGCATCGGCCACCGGTATCGCAATCTCCTGCGCTTTCGCCGTGGGTAACAAGCCTTCTGCGCTGCGGATAAACAAAGGATCGTCAAAAACACGACGCAGGCGAGAAAGCGCGGCACTCATCGCCGGTTGGCTTACGCCAGCCAGTGCCGCCGCTTTAGTGACGTTGCGCTCCAGCATTAAGGCATTAAATGCCACCAGCAAATTGAGATCGAATCCTTCAAAATTCATATTTTGTATAATGCTCTATACCAATCATTTGTTGGATGGATAGTGTCAGATTCAGGAATACTGCACAAGCCGGTGAGATGCACCGCTAACTAATCCAATAAGGTTTCCAACATGTCTGCGACACAACCACTGAACCAACGCCTGCAAGCTGAACGTACTGCGGTAGAAAACCTCTATCGCGCTTTTAGTGACAAAAATCCCGATCTGCTGGATCTGGCGGTCACACAAGACTGGGATGACATCCCACTGGCGCCAGGTCAGGGGCCGGGACCAGAAGGATTTAAGCCACTACTGGCAGGTTTTATCGCCGCGTTCCCGGATATCAACATCACCGTGCACGACATGCTTCAGGAGCCTGGAAAGATTGCTGTGCGTGCAGAAATTACCGGTACGCACCAGGGTGAGTTTATGGGCATTGCACCAACCGGTCGTCGCATTAGCGTGCGCCTGCACGAATTCCACTTGCTCAACGGCGAGCGCGTGACCACCACCTGGCATATGGAAGATTGGTTTGCCATGTTCCAGCAAATTGGGCAATTCCCAACTCCCTAAAAGAAGCACTGCAGATAGCGTATAACTCATGGCAGAAGTCCGCGGCATTGTTAGTCACTAATGACGCAGCGGAGAGTTAAGGACATAAACAAGTCTTTGACGAATTAACAGCGATCAACTGCATGGTTTAAGCCAGGCATAATCTTCCCCTGCTATGCTAAGCACCAGACGTTAATCAGTGTTCACAGGCGGAAGAATGAAAGTCGTGTTATGTGCGTATCATGAGATGGGATGCGCGGCGCTGGAGAGTTTGCAGGAAGTGGGATTTGAAGTGGTCTGCGTGTTCACCCACGCGGGCGCCCATCAGGAAAATAGCTTCTTTGACTCGGTTGAAGCCATGGCGCTGCAGCAACAGATCCCGGTGTTTTGTCCGGACGATATCAATACGCCAGAATGGATTGCCAAAGTAGCGTCGCTGCAACCCGATGCGATTTTGACCCTGTCTTATCGACAAGCGCTCTCTTCTGCCATGATTGCCACCGCCAAAAAAGGCGCATTCAATGTGCATGCTTCGCTGCTGCCCGCCTATCGCGGACGTGCGCATCTCAACTGGGTGATTATCCGCAATGAGCGTGAAACCGGGGTGACGCTTCATCGCATTAATGACGTGCCAGACGGCGGGCCAATTCTGGCGCAAAGCCGTGTCGCTATCACTGATGAAGATGAGGCGCTTTCATTACATCGCAAACTGGTACGCACCACACGTGAACAGTTGCCAAACTGGCTGCGCGCTCTGCGGGCGGGTAGTTTGATTGAACGCGTGCAGGATGAAAGTCTCGCCAGCGAACCGGGACAACGAAAGCCTGAGGATGGGCAGATTCACTGGCATCAGTCTGCCGATGAGATTCATGCTCTGATTCGCGGCGTTGCTTATCCGTGGCCTGGTGCGTATAGCCTGATGGGAGAACAGCGTTTTATCGTGTGGAAAAGCCGCGTGATTACCCAGTCGCATCAGCACGCAGCGGGCAGCATTATTTCCATCGATCCGCTGTATATCGCCTGTGGCGAAAATGTGCTG
This sequence comes from Pantoea sp. ME81, assembly GCF_903970985.1. NCBI lineage: Bacteria > Pseudomonadati > Pseudomonadota > Gammaproteobacteria > Enterobacterales > Erwiniaceae > Pantoea > Pantoea sp. ME81. Next base: position 41,799 of record NZ_CAJCKS010000025.1, read on the forward strand.
GAAATTGTCGCGACGGGGTTATCGCATCACGACAATCTTAGTGCGGCGCAGCTCGTGCAGCACTTCTCACTGTGCGTGGGGATGCAACTGAAGTCATGTTGAGCTGGCGATTTCAGGCTGAAATCGCCAACCTTTATCACCAGCGGGTCGCTGCCATATCAATCACAAAGCGATATTTCACATCACCCTTCAGCATGCGCGCAAATGCATCTTCGACTGCTTCACCCGCAATCAATTCGATATCTGCCGTGATGTTGTGTTCGCCGCAGAAATCCAGCATCTCCTGCGTCTCTTTGATGCTGCCGATGGATGAGCCGCTGATGCTCAGGCGACGGAAGACCATCGGCGTGACGTCAGGTGCCTGATGCGGTTGTTCCGGAATGCCTACCAGCACCAAACGACCATTGGTTTTGAGCGTGGCGAGGTAGGGATCGAGATCGTGAGGCGCGGACACGCAGTCGATAATGAAGTCGAGAGAGGTTTGCGCCGCTGCCATCTGTTCCGCATCGCGTGAGACCACCACGCGGCTGGCCCCCAGGCGTCGCGCATCGGCACCTTTTTCCGGAGAGGTAGTGAACAGCGTCACTTCCGCACCCATCGCACTCGCCAGTTTTACCGCCATATGCCCAAGCCCGCCTAAGCCTACTACGCCGACTTTGTCGCCGGCCTGCACCTTGAAGTGACGCAGCGGTGACCAAACGGTGACGCCCGCACACAGCAACGGCGCAACGCCTGCCAGCGGCAGGTTCTGCGGCACTGACACCACAAAATGCTGATCGACCACCACATTCTGTGCATAGCCGCCCCAGGTGCTGTCGCCAGTGTGTTTGTCGATACCATTATAGGTCGCGGTAAATCCGGCTTCGCAGTACTGCTCTTCCTGCTGCTGGCAGAAATGGCATTCACGACAGGAATCGACCATCACGCCGACACCCACCACATCACCGACCTTGAAGTTTGTGACCGCTACGCCAGTTTCCCGCACGCGGCCGACAATTTCGTGGCCCGGCACCAGCGGATAACGACTCACCGCCCATTCGTTACGTGCCATATGCAGATCGGAGTGGCACACGCCGCAGTACAGGATATCGATTTTAACGTCCTGCGGTTGCAGTGGACGCAGCGCGATCTGGCTGGATACTAAAGGTTTTGCCGCGTCGTGTGCGACTAATGCGTTGATTTTCATGGTGCCTCCGCAAGGTGCTGGCGTTATTGAGTTGAAGGCGGCAGACTATAGTCAACGTGGTGCAGAAATGATAGTAGTCACCTTTTGGTGACCATAGAGGAGTGACACTGATGCCAGCCTGGGTTGACGGCAAGCTGTTTTTTTATGCGGATTCCCCGCCGCGTCGCTTGATGGATTTGTTCTCGCTGAAGTGGAGCAGCATGGTGCTGCACGCGCTTTATCACTGGCCGGGACAGCGTGCGCGCACCGGCGAGTTGCAGCGCAGCCTGCAGGGAATTTCGAAGAAGATGCTGTTTCAGACATTAAAAGAGCTGGAGCAACGCGGATTGATTGCCCGCCATGTGTACGACGTGGTTCCACCGAAAGTGGATTACCGTTTGACGCCGCTGGGACAGACCTTTGCAGCCCCAATCGAACAGATGTACCAGTGGGGACTGGAGAATCAGGCGGCGCTGGATGCAATGGACGCCAACCTGCGCGCGGCTACGGACGTGCCATCAGACGCGCCACCGTCTCACGATCTCTCGGCAAGCGAGGATTAAACACCACCAGGCTCAGGCCGGGCTTACCCTCAACGGCGAAGGTGCTGTATTCGAGTTCCAGCACGCCTTCGTCCGGTAGCCACAGTTGCTTTATCCCTTCGCCATGCTGGCTCACTTCCTGCGATTGCCACAGTTGACGGAAGGTTTCGCTCATCGCGCTGAGTTCTTCCACCAGCGTGCGCACATGCTCGCTGGCACCGGTACGTGCTACGTCGGCACGGAAATTCGCCACCATGTTACGCGTGACCTGATGCCAATCCGGCAGGCGTTTTTTCATCTCTTCGTTGCTGAACATCATCAACAGGATATTGCGCTGTTCCGGCGGCAGTTGGGCGTAATCCACAAATACTTTGGTCGCCGCTCGGTTCCACGCCACCACCTGCCATTCAGCGGTTTTCACCAGCGCGGGCGTGTGCGTCATGCTATCCAGGACGCGTTGCAACGAGGGTGAAACATCCACGCCCGCCTGCCAGGTGACGCCCGGCAAACGATTCTGCGCCAGCAGAAACAGGTGGTCGCGCTCGGCGGCACTTAGCTCCAACGCTTTGGATAACCGTTCCAATACCTCTTCGGAGGGCGCACCGCCTCTGCCCTGCTCCAGCCAGGTGTACCAGGTGGTGCTGACGCAGGCGCGCACCGCCACCTCTTCCCGACGCAATCCGGGCGTACGACGCCGCAGCAACGGATAGCCGAGTTTGCCGGCATCCAGTCGCTGACGTCGTTCACGCAGGTAGTTGCCGAGCAGATTGTCGTCTTGTTGGGTCATGGCGTTATCCTGTTAGTGCCTATACCTGTATAAGCTCACGACTTTTCGCCGCGCCGCAGACTTTTATCATAGTGCTTCAACAGCCAGAAATAGGAGTACGAATATGCGACTTTTTGTGACCGGCGCAAGCGGCTTTATCGGTTCGGCCATTGTGAAAAAACTGCAGGCACGCGGCGTGGACGTGCTTGGACTGGCACGCAGTGACGCGTCAGCAGAGAAGCTGCACCAGCAGGGAGTCCAGGTGATGCGCGGCGATTTAGAAGATATTGCCAGCCTGCGTAGCGCCGTTGAACAGAGTGACGGTGTGATCCATGCCGGCTATATCCATGATTTCAGCCGCATGGATCACGCAGCGGCTATCGATCAGCAGGCGATTCTGGCGATGGGTGAAGTACTAGCCGGGTCAAACCGTCCGCTGGTGGTGACCACCGGTACTGCATTGGTCTCGCCAGGACGTCTCGCGGTTGAACAGACTCAACCGGTTTCCGGCGGCCATCCTCGTTCCGACTCCAACATCGCCGCACTCGCGCTGGCGGATAAAGGGGTGCGCGTCTCGCTAGTGCGTCTTCCGCCCACGGTACACGGCGCAGGCGACCACGGCTTTGTGCCGATGATCATTAATATGGCGAAAGAGAAAGGCGCGGCGGTGTATATCGGGGATGGTGCGAATCGCTGGCCTGCGGTGCATCGTGATGATGCGGCAGAGTTGTTCTGCCTCGCCGCCGAGCACGCCGAAGCCGGCACGATTTTGCATGCGATTCAGGAAGGAGGCATCGCATTCCGCCAGATCGCCGAAACCATTGGTGCAGGTTTGTCTCTGCCGGTGAAAAGCCTGAGCACGGAAGAAGCGAAAGAGTGGCTGGGCTGGATGGCGTTCTTTGCTTCCATTGATAATCCGGCTTCCAGTGAATGGACACGTCAAACATTTAACTGTCAGCCCACCGGACCGGGACTGCTGCAG
>NZ_CAJCKS010000026.1:0-45006 GCF_903970985.1 Pantoea sp. ME81
GTCGAAGCTCTTTTCGATGCCCTCAATGCCCTGACCGTCAATGTTGGTAAAGCCGATCAGATGTGCAGTGACCTGACCGGCTGGATAGTAACGACGCGACTCTTCGCGCAGGTAAATGCCGGGCAGCTTGAGTTTTTTGACGTATTCGCCAATCGCTGGGTTCACCTGGCGCGCCAGATAGATAAAGCGCCCTTTGGGATTGGCATTCACGCGCGCGGCGAGTTGATCAAGTGGGATAGATAAGGCATCTGAAAGGGCTTTCCAGCGGCTGTCGAGTGACACACCGCCATGTTCCATCAGCTCTTTAGGATCGGCCCAGATGGCATTCACTGGCACGCTAACGGCCAATGGACGGCCAGCACGATCGCTGATCATGCCACGTGCAGTGGGAACAGATTGAACACGCAGCGAACGCAAATCCCCTTCTTTGACCAGCTTATCAGGGCTGATGACCTGTAACCACGCCACGCGTGACAGCAATCCGCCCAAAGCCAGTAAAATACAGCCGCACAGCAACGCAAAACGCCAGCTTATAAAGCTGGCCTTATCTTCCTGTTTTTTTAACTTCAGCGTTTTGCCTGCGCCGCTCATTGAGGTCTGCGATTCCTTATTTATCTCTGCACCACGATATTTTCCTGAGAAGGATCAACATGCTGCATCTGCAGCTTATCGGTTGCTATTCGCTCAACCCGGCTATGATCGCCGAGCGCATTCTCTTCCAAAATCAGGTTACGCCACTCGATATCGAGCGCATCACGTTCTAACACCAACTGTTCGCGCTGCGCCGTTAACAGGCGCGTTTTGTGCGTGGTGGTCACCACCAACACCGAGGACACAAGTACTGCAATCAGCAGCAACACCGGGATCTTGCCGAATCGCAGCAGGTCACCGCCGATGACGCCGGGCAGGCTGTGTCGCTCGTTGCCAATCATGTCGCGGTCCTCTCAGCAATACGCAGTACCGAACTGCGTGCGCGTGGGTTCTCGTTGACTTCCGCTTCACCCGGAATCAGCTTGCCTAAGGTTTTCAATTCACGTCCACCTAGCGCTTTAAGCTGGCTGTCGGTCATTGGGATACCCGCTGGAACTTGCGGGCCTCGGCTCTGATCGCGCATAAAACGCTTCACCAAACGGTCTTCCAGCGAATGGAAGCTGATAACCGATAACCGCCCGCCAGGTGCCAGCACCGACATTGCCCCTTTCAGTGCAGTATCGATCTCTTCCAGTTCGCTGTTGATCCAGATACGAATCGCCTGGAAGGTGCGCGTGGCCGGATGTTTAAACTTGTCCTTCACCGGCATCGCAGCAGCGATCACGGTGGCTAACTCTTTGGTGCGCGTCATTGGCTGTTCACGATTACGCTCGACGATGGCGCGTGCGATACGTTTGCCAAATTTCTCTTCACCGTAGGTCTTGATGACGAAGGCGATATCGGCTTCCTCGGCGTTCATCAGCCACTCTGCTGCAGACTGGCCCCGTGTCGGGTCCATACGCATATCCAGTGGCCCATCACGCATAAACGAGAAACCGCGCTCTGCGTCATCCAACTGCGGTGATGACACGCCAAGATCGAGCAATACGCCATCGATCTTGCCGGTGAGACCACGCGCTTCGACATACTCTGCCAGCGCCGAAAAGGGTCCGTGCACGATCGAAAAACGTGGATCCTGAATTTCAGCTGCAGCGGCTATGGCTTGCGGATCGCGATCGATCGCCAGTAACTGCCCCTTCTCGCCCAGTTGCGAAAGGATCAGACGTGAGTGACCGCCGCGCCCAAAAGTGCCGTCAATGTAAATGCCGTCGTCCCTGATATTGAGGCCGTTAACCGCCTCATCCAGTAGCACTGTGGTGTGTTTAAAATTATCCTGCATAGCTATAGCGACAAGTCCTGCAACCGCTCAGATAAAGGCTCCTGAGCCGACTGTTCTGCGTCAATATCGTCCTTAACTTGTTGATACCAGGTCTGTTCATCCCACAGCTCAAACTTATTGAACTGTCCAACCAGCATCACTTCTTTGGTCAGGCTCGCATGTTGCCGTAGCGTATTCGCCAGCAACAAACGACCTGCATTATCCATCTGGCATTCACTCGCATGTCCTAACAGCAGTCGCTGCACGCGACGCTCAATCGGATTCATGCTGGATAAGCGCGCCAGTTTTTTCTCGATGATTTCCCATTCGGGCAGGGTATAAAGCAACAGACATGGCTGGTGGAGGTCAATGGTGCACACCATTTGCCCCTGAGACTCCGCGACAAGCAATTCACGATAGCGTGTTGGTACCGCCAATCGGCCTTTGCCGTCGAGATTGACTAACGTTGCTCCTCGGAACATGTCAGTCCTACCCCCCAATCACCCGTTTTCACCACTTTATCCCACTTTTTACCACGAAACGAGTTTACGGAGCCTATGAAATCCTTGTCAAGCCGCAACGACAAGTGAATATCACTCTTTACAAGGGTGAGAATTATTTAGTGGAGGGAAATTTAGGGGAATGAATGGCAAAATAAAAAATTAACCTGATGAATAATGGAATAAAAATTTTCACGATTTGAAAAATGGCGAAAAATAAAGCGTTTTAATCGCAAAAGATAATTATCCCGGGATATGCGACAGCGGCTGCATTTTAGGGGATTTCTGAAAGGAAGCCCAGCACCATCGCGCCAGCTCTGCTACGCGTCACTGCTGAAGATGTAAACAAATAAGAAAATTCAGCGCAGTTAATTCGTTAGGGAAAGTGGTGACTATTTACGCTTTTTTACCCCAGTCCTATGGCAGAAAAATATCTGAATGATTAATAAGTGCGGGCAGCCATCTGCCCGCGATTTCATTTCGTACGTCGGCTTAATTGACCACGGCGGAATAAATTGCGGCGAATACGGGTTAATCCCGGCTTCGGTTTGCGCGGTTCATCCAGCGAGGCCAAAACTAATTCCAGCACGCGCTCGGCGACATCGCGATGACGCTGCCCCACCGCCAGTACCGGGCACTCTAAAAAGTCCAGTAATTCGTGGTCGCCAAAGGTGGCGATAGCCAGGTCAGTGGGCAGGCGGCCATCCCGCTTTAGGGTAATGTCCATCACGCCCTGAAGCAGACCGAATGAGGTGGTAAACAACGCATCCGGCATCGGATGATCTTCGAGGTATTTCTCGAATAGTGTGGCAGCCGCAGTGCGATCAAAGCTGTTGCAGTAGAGGTAATCCACCGTGCGTTCATCGTCTTTCCACGCATCGCGGAAGCCCATTTCACGCAGGAAACTGACTGAAAGCTCAGGCAAGGCCCCAAGGAACAGCACGTTTTTCACCGGAAGCTGACGCAATTCAGCCGCCAGAGCATGCGCATCGTCCTGATCGGCACCGACCACACTGGTGAAGTGTTCACGATCCAGCGCACGGTCCAGCGCGATAATCGGCAGCGGATCGTTGATCCAGCGCTGATAAAACGGGTGTTCTGGCGGCAACGAGGTCGAAACGATGATCGCATCCACCTGGCGCTGCAGCAGATGTTCAATACAGCGCATTTCATTGTCAGGCTGATCTTCCGAGCAGGCAATCAGCAGCTGATAGCCACGTTGACGTGCCTGGCGCTCCAGATAATTGGCAATGCGCGTGTAACTGGTGTTCTCAAGATCCGGGATCACCAGACCAATTGAACGCGTACGTCCGGCGCGCAGGCCTGCCGCAACAGCATTGGGGTGATAATTATGTTCACGCACCACCGCCATCACTTTTTCGACGGTTTTGTCGCTGACACGATACTGCCGCGCTTTGCCATTGATAACGTAGCTGGCCGTGGTGCGCGACACGCCCGCCAGGCGCGCAATTTCATCCAGTTTCACGATGACACCTTAATTCTGATAAGCCAGGGCTGGGCAAATGTCCGCAGAGTAGCTATGGGTAAAACATTTGTAACATCTAACCGCAGAACACTACGCTGAGCAACCGCTTTTATCGGGCAGCACTCACAAGCGCATTAAATAAAAAAAACCCGGCATTACGCCGGGTTAGCTTGGAAGCAGGATGATAACTCTGCGGAATTAACGCATCACACGATCGCCACGTGACACGCCCACAATCCCTGATCGCGCCACTTCAACGATCTCAGCAACATCGCGTACCGTGTTGAGGAAGGCGTCGAGTTTATCGCTGGTGCCTGCCAGCTGAACCGTGTACAGCGTTGGCGTCACATCGATAATCTGGCCACGGAAAATTTCCGCGCTGCGCTTCACTTCTTCGCGGCCATACCCGCTTGCCTGAATCTTCACCAGCATGATTTCACGTTCAACGTAAGCACCCTGCCCTAGCTCGCTGACACGTAACACGTCCACCAGCTTGTGCAGTTGCTTTTCAATCTGCTCCAGCACTTTTTCATCGCCGACTGTCTGAATGGTCATGCGCGACAGTGTTGGATCGTCGGTTGGCGCAACGGTCAGGCTTTCGATGTTGTAGCCGCGCTGCGAGAACAAACCCACTACGCGAGACAATGCGCCGGATTCATTTTCCAGCAGTACCGATAACACACGACGCATAATTAAGTCCTCTCCGTTTTGCTCAGCCACATCTCATCCATCGAACCGCCGCGAATCTGCATCGGGTAAACGTGCTCGCTGCCGTCGATATTCACATCAACAAACACCAGACGCCCTTTCGCCAGGGTATCCAATGCCAGCTGCAGCTTCTCTTCCAGCTCAGCGGGGTGCGCGATGGAAATACCCACGTGTCCGTAGGCTTCGGCTAAACGCACAAAGTCAGGCAGAGATTGCATGTAGGATTGCGAGTGGCGGCCGGAATAAATCATATCCTGCCACTGTTTCACCATACCGAGGAAACCGTTGTTGAGGTTCAGCACCAGCACCGGTAAATCGTACTGCAGTGCCGTCGACAGCTCCTGGATGTTCATCTGAATACTGCCATCACCGGTCACGCAGATGACGGTTTCATCCGGCAGCGCCATTTTCACCCCCAGCGCAGCCGGTAAGCCGAAGCCCATGGTGCCAAGGCCACCGGAGTTGATCCAGCGACGCGGCTTATCAAACTGATAATAGAGCGCGGCGAACATCTGATGCTGGCCGACATCAGAGGTAACGTACGCATCCCCCTTAGTCAGACGCCAGATGGTTTCGATCACCGCCTGCGGTTTGATCTTGTCGCTGGTGCGATCAAATTCAAGGCACTTACGGCTACGCCAGCCATCAATGGTCTGCCACCAGTCGCGCAGGCTATCCAGCTCTTGCTTCGCATCGCTTTGCGCCAGCAGTTCCAGCATCTGCGACAACGTCTGCTTCGCATCACCGACAATCGGGATATCGGCGCTGACGGTCTTGGAAATCGAGGTCGGATCGACGTCGATATGCATGATGGTGGCGTTCGGGCAATATTTCGCCAGGTTGTTGGTAGTACGGTCATCGAAGCGCACACCAATGCCGAAAATCAAATCGGCATTGTGCATGGTCATATTGGCTTCGTAAGTCCCGTGCATACCCAGCATGCCTACACTCTGGCGATGCGTGCCAGGGAACACGCCGAGGCCCATCAGTGACATGGTGACCGGAATATTCAGCTGTTCAGCTAACTGCAGCAGCTCCGCCTCACAGCCGGACATAATCGCACCGCCACCGGCATAAATTACCGGCTTATGTGCGGCCAGTAGCGTTTGCAGTGCACGCTTAATCTGTCCTTTATGCCCCTGAATCGTTGGGTTATAAGAACGCATGCTGACCGACTCAGGATAGACGTACGGCAGTTTATTCGCTGGGTTGAGAATATCTTTTGGCAGGTCGATCACCACCGGGCCTGGGCGACCGCTTGCTGCCAGCCAGAAGGCTTTTTTCAGCACGGTTGGGATCTCTTCCGCGTTTTTCACCAGGAAGCTGTGTTTGACCACCGGACGGGAAATCCCGACCATGTCGCACTCCTGAAACGCATCGTAGCCGATCAGTGAAGACGGCACCTGACCCGACAGAATCACCATCGGAATCGAATCCATATAGGCCGTCGCAATACCGGTAATGGCATTGGTGGCGCCTGGACCTGAGGTGACCAGCACCACGCCGACTTCGCCGGTCGCGCGTGCCAGACCATCTGCCATATGCACAGCGCCTTGCTCGTGACGCACTAATACGTGGTCAATTCCACCGACCGTTTGCAGCGCATCGTAAATGTCGAGCACTGCTCCGCCCGGATAGCCGAATACCTGCTTAACGCCCTGATCGATTAACGAACGGACGACCATTTCGGCTCCTGACAACATCTCCATTTTCTGCCTCCAGGCTTGAGGAACCGGATCCCGTGACGCGCATTGCCCCTGCGCCACTGACACCCAGCCCCGTATTCGCCAGTTAAGATCAAAACCTTATGTTTATGCTCAGATGACAGAATTCATTTCTGCCTTCCAGGTACAGGGAATCTACTTGAGTTGATTCTTTTAAGAGTAGGTCGATTACCATAACCGCAGAAAACCCGGCCTGCAAACGACAGGAGGCTGCGACAGGCTTATTTCGGCACAAAAGGCACTGACACGTGATAATCGCTCGCGAGGATTAAACTAATGCCATCCCACAACCACAGATGAAAATGCTGGTTTCATGATTATTTGCAGCGTGTTCTAAGAAATATGATTTTCATATTGCCTGGCCGGTTAGCCCACAATTTTTCCTGAATATTACTTTCTGGCGTGATTAACTTCAAAATCCGCTTCTTGCATGACATTGTGCTAAGCAACCCGCAAAATCTTGTTTTTATGATTGAACCAAAACCCCGATTAAACATATTAAATTCAATAACTTAAAATTAATTCGTTTTTATAAAAAATTTTTTAGGCTGTTTAAGCCATTATGCATGCAGCTAATTAATGCCAAAGCTCTGTGTAGCGGGATATTCGCAGCAGATCGCCCTTAACCGACAAAAGAAATACCCTTTCACTTAGGGTTGACTTCCCACAGCAATCCCAGTATCAATATGTGCAGCACAAAATTTACGAGGTTTGATTCATGTTCCATTCTTTCCGCCTACTCGGTCTACTACTAAACGCATTCAGTTTGCGCGGTAGACTTGTGGGTGGAATCAATCACTGATTCGAACCTGAAGAAGTTTAAAGAACCCGCGCCGATGCGCGGGTTTTTTTATGCTCGTTACACCGGCGAAGTTGAGTTAAAGCAAAAGGAAGATGACCATGAGCCAGCAAGTTATTATTTTCGATACCACTCTGCGCGACGGCGAGCAGGCATTACAGGCCAGCCTGAGTGTTAAAGAAAAACTGCAGATCGCCCTGGCGCTGGAGCGTATGGGCGTGGATGTAATGGAAGTCGGTTTCCCTATCTCTTCGCCAGGCGATTTCGAATCGGTGCAAACCATCGCGCGCTCGGTGAAAAACAGCCGCGTTGCTGCCCTGGCTCGCTGCGTGGATAAGGATATTGATGCCGCCTACGAGGCTTTGCGTGTGGCTGAAGCATTCCGCATTCATACTTTCCTCGCCACTTCGCCAATGCATATCGCCACCAAATTGCGCAGTACCTTGCCAGATGTGATTGACCGCGCGGTAGCCTCTATTAAACGTGCCCGCAACTATACCGATGACGTTGAGTTTTCTTGCGAAGACGGTGGCCGTACGCCTATCGACGATCTGTGCCGCGTAGTGGAAGCCGCGATCAACGCCGGCGCGACCACCATCAACATCCCGGATACGGTTGGTTACACCTTGCCGCACGAGTACGCCAACATCTTCAGCCAGTTGCGCGAACGCGTACCGAACATCGATAAAGCTATCTTGTCTGTTCACACCCATGATGATTTGGGCATGGCAACCGGCAATGCCGTAGCAGCGGTGTTAGCAGGTGCGCGTCAGGTTGAAGGCACCATCAATGGCCTGGGCGAACGTGCCGGTAACTGTGCGTTGGAAGAAGTGATTATGGCGATTAAAACCCGTCAGCAGATCATGAACCTGCACACCAATATCCATCATCAGGAAATATACCGCACCAGCCAGTTGATCAGCCAAATCTGCAACATGCCGATTCCAGCCAACAAAGCGATTGTGGGTACGGGTGCGTTTGCTCACTCCTCTGGTATTCACCAGGATGGCGTGTTGAAGAACCGCGAAAACTACGAAATCCTGACGCCAGAATCGATCGGCTTACACAAAATTCAGTTGAACCTGACTTCACGCTCTGGCCGTGCTGCGGTGAAACATCGCATGGAAGAGATGGGCTACAAAGATTCCGACTACAACGTCGATGCTCTGTACGATGCCTTCCTGAAGCTGGCCGACAAGAAAGGCCAGGTATTTGATTACGATTTGGAAGCGCTGGCGTTCATCAACAAACAGAATGAAGAGCCAGAATATTTCCAGCTGAACGAATTCAATGTGCAGACCGGTTCCAGCGTCACTGCCACCGCGTCGGTGCAGTTGGGCTGTGGCGAAGAGACCAAAGCCGATGCCGCGACCGGTAACGGCCCGGTGGATGCCGTATATCAGGCCATCAACCGCATCACCGGCTTTGAAGCAGAATTGGTGAACTACAAGTTGACCGCGAAAGGCCACGGCGAGAACGCGCTGGGCCAGGTTGATATCGTGGTGAACTACAACGGTCGTAAATTCCATGGCGTTGGCCTGGCGACTGATATCGTCGAATCTTCTGCTAAAGCGATGGTGAACGCCCTGAACAACATCTGGCGCGCCAAACAGGTAGAAAAAGAATTGCAGCGTAAATTTAAAGATCAGAAGGAAACGGTGTAACTATGACTCAGTCTTATCATATTGCGGTAATGCCAGGCGACGGAATCGGCCCGGAAGTGATGGCGCAGGCTATCAAGGTTCTCGACGCAATTCGCGCGCGCTTCGACATGCGTATCACCACAAGCGAATATGATGTTGGCGGTATCGCCATCGATCGTCACGGTGAACCGCTGCCGCCTGCCACCGTTGCCGGTGCAGAGCAAGCGAATGCGATTCTGTTCGGCTCTGTCGGTGGTCCAAAATGGGAACACCTGCCGCCAGCGGGTCAGCCTGAGCGTGGTGCACTGTTGCCACTGCGTAAGCACTTTAAGTTGTTCAGCAACCTGCGCCCCGCTTCCTTATATAAAGGCCTGGAAGCGTTTTGCCCACTGCGCAGCGACATCGCCGCACGCGGTTTCGACATCCTCTGCGTGCGTGAATTAACCGGCGGCATCTACTTTGGTCAGCCGAAAGGACGCGAAGGTAGCGGTCCACATGAGCGTGCATTTGATACCGAGGTGTATCACCGTTTCGAGATCGAGCGTATTGCACGCAACGCCTTTGAAGCCGCACGCAAGCGTCGTAACAAAGTGACGTCAGTGGATAAAGCCAACGTGCTGCAGACCTCAGTGATGTGGCGTGAAATCGTTAATGAAGTGGCAAAAGATTACCCGGATGTGCAGTTGAGCCACATGTACATCGATAATGCCACCATGCAGTTGATTAAAGATCCATCACAGTTTGACGTGCTGCTCTGTTCTAACCTGTTCGGTGACATCCTGTCAGACGAATGCGCGATGATCACCGGTTCCATGGGCATGCTGCCTTCTGCCAGCATGAATGAAGAAGGTTTCGGTCTGTATGAGCCTGCGGGCGGTTCTGCGCCCGATATAGCCGGTCAGAACATTGCCAACCCAATTGCTCAGATTCTCTCGTTGTCTCTGCTGTTGCGCTTCAGCCTGAATGCCGCTGAAGCTGCAGACAGTATCGAGCGTGCGGTCAGCCGTGCGCTGGAAGCGGGCCATCGTACCCGCGATTTAGCCGGTAACGGCCCAGCTGTGAGCACAGATGAAATGGGCAGCATCATTGCTGGTTTCATCGCTGAGGAAAAATAATAAAATGAAAAGCTTATACCAGAAGTTATTTGATGCACATGTCGTCCACGAAGCACCAAACGAAACCCCGTTACTGTACATCGATCGCCATCTGATCCATGAAGTGACGTCACCGCAGGCCTTCGATGGCCTGCGCGCTCACGGCCGCAAAGTGCGCCAGCCGTCGAAGACGTTCGCCACCATGGACCACAACGTTTCTACCCAGACCAAAGACATTAACGCGTCGGGTGAGATGGCGCGTATTCAGATGCAAGAGCTGATCAAGAACTGTGCTGAGTTCGGCATTCAGCTGTATGACCTGAATCACCCGTTCCAGGGTATCGTGCACGTGATCGGGCCTGAACAAGGGATGACGCTGCCAGGCATGACCATCGTCTGCGGCGATTCCCACACCGCGACCCACGGCGCATTCGGTTCGCTGGCATTCGGTATCGGCACCTCCGAAGTTGAGCATGTGTTTGCCACGCAGACCCTGAAACAGGGCCGTGCCAAAACCATGAAGATTGAAGTGCTGGGCGAAGCGGCGCCGGGCATTACGGCAAAAGATATCGTGTTGGCGATTATTGGTAAAACCGGCAGCGCCGGCGGTACTGGTCACGTGGTGGAATTCTGTGGCCCGGCGATTGAAGCGCTGAGCATGGAAGGCCGTATGACGTTGTGCAACATGGCGATTGAGATGGGTGCCAAAGCGGGCCTGGTCGCGCCGGATGAAACCACTTTCGCTTATCTGAAAGACAAGCAGTTCGCACCGAAGGGCGAGCAGTGGGATGAAGCCGTCGCCTACTGGCGTACGATGAAGTCCGACAGCGATGCCAAATTCGACACCATTGTCACCCTGAACGCGGCCGATATCGCGCCGCAGGTCACCTGGGGCACCAACCCAGGCCAGGTGATGGCGGTGGATCAGGCGATCCCTAACCCGCAATCCTTTGCCGATCCGGTTGAGCGTGCTTCTGCCGAGAAAGCGTTGGCTTACATGGATTTGCAGCCGGGTATTAAACTGACTGAAGTCGCTATCGACAAAGTCTTTATCGGCTCCTGCACCAACTCACGAATTGAAGATTTGCGCGCTGCGGCAGCCATCGCTAAAGGCCGCAAAGTCGCACCAGGCGTTGTTGCCATGGTCGTCCCTGGCTCAGGCCCAGTGAAGGCACAAGCCGAAGCCGAAGGTCTGGACAAAATCTTCCTGGAAGCGGGTTTTGAATGGCGTCTGCCGGGTTGCTCCATGTGTCTGGCGATGAACAATGACCGTCTGAACCCAGGCGAGCGTTGTGCCTCCACCAGTAACCGTAACTTTGAAGGTCGTCAGGGCCGTGGCGGTCGCACTCACTTAGTGAGCCCGGCGATGGCTGCAGCGGCGGCAGTAACCGGTCGTTTTGCCGACATTCGTGAATTGACTCAGGGAGCTTAAGCCATGGCGAACAAATTTACCCAACACACCGGAATTGTGGCGCCACTGGATGCGGCGAACGTCGATACCGATGCCATCATTCCAAAACAGTTCCTGCAGAAAGTGACGCGCACCGGTTTTGGCGCGCACCTGTTCCACGACTGGCGTTTTGAAGATGATGCGGGCACCGTGCCAACCCCAGGTTTCGTGCTGAACAAGCCGGAATTTAAAGGCACCAGCATCTTGCTGGCGCGTGAAAACTTTGGCTGCGGCTCATCACGTGAGCACGCCCCATGGGCACTGACCGATTTCGGTTTTCACGTGGTGATTGCGCCAAGCTTCGCGGATATTTTCTATGGCAACAGCTTTAACAACCAGCTGCTGCCAGTGAAGTTGAGCGATGAAGAAGTGGATGAGATGTTCAAACTGGTGGCCGCGCAGCCAGGCGTGACCTTTACCGTGGATCTGGAAGCGCAGACCGTGACGGCCGGTGATAAGTCTTACAGCTTTGAAATCGACAGCTTCCGCCGTCACTGCATGATCAATGGCCTCGACAGCATTGGTTTGACGCTGCAACACGAAGCGTCCATCTCCAACTACGAGACCAGTCAGCCAGCGTTCCTGCGTTAATGCCCTATTCGGTGCGCTTCAATGCGTATCGAATAGATTCACCCTGAATGTTTATAAAGTCGCCTTTGCGGGCGACTTTATATTTATCGGGCATCACGTACGCGCGACGCCAGCCCCAACGCCACAAGCGCCATCGCTAATGCCAGCCAATACACCGACTCATGGCCAAAGCGCTCGCTCAGCGTGCCCTGTATCAATCCTGCAATAATCAAACCGGTCGATATCGAGGTGGTAAACATGGTGGTCGCTGCGCCCGCGCGTCCCGGCATCAAATCCTGGAACCACAGCATGCCAATTCCCGCGACGATGCCGATAAACGCCGCGTTGAACAGCTGAAGCACCATCAATGCCGTGCGCGACTGGAACAACACCAGTCCGAGATAGAACAGAATCGCCGCCACCAGCGCTAACAGCACCAACTTGCGCTTACCAAAGCGCTTCGCGTAGTGTCCGGCCAGCAGCATGATAGGAATCTCCAACCCTGCCGCCGTCCCCATCAATAATCCCGCCAGTTTTTCCGGCAACCCCAATGTGGAGCTGATATACAGCGGCATATCGATGATATACATGGTGTTGCACGCCCACATCACCACCGAGGCGATAAACAGCATTCGCACCTGGCTATCTTTCCACGGACTGAGCTGGGTCAGCACCTGCTCTGGCGTCGCGGCCACGCGCGGCACTGAAGGCAGAGTGCGCCAAATCAGCAGCATACTGAGCAGGAAAATCGCCGCCGCCACGCAGAACAGCGTCACGAAGCCATAGTTAAGCGCTAAGGCGAACGACAGCGGCGGGCCTATCACCCATGCCAGCGACAGCTGCGCACGCATCACCGAGCTGAACATCACCACTTCACGCGCCGACTGATCGGCATACTCACGTGCCAGCGCAAAGATCTGCGGAATCGCCACGCTGGCCAGCGCCGACAGCAACACGCCCACACTGATCAACGTCAGGTAATGACGATTAAAGGCGAATAGCAGCGCATTCAGTACCGCCATCAGGCAGCAAAACAGGATCAGATTACGACGATCGCCACGGTTATCCGAGCGCTTCGCCATTAGCAGGCTAATCACAATCCCGGCAATCGCGTTAATGGTAAAAAACAGACCGACCCAAAACGGGCGCACCTGCACTTCGCGCGTCAAAAACAAACTGAGCGTCGGCGCCTGTAGAGCACCGGCGACGCCGGTCATAAACGACACCGCCATAAAAGAGAGATAAACCGGGTTAAGACGACGCTGGCGCGTTAACAGCGATTTCATGCAGAAATCCCTTTGCGGAGAAATGAGGCTAAGACAAAGAGGGTAGAAGATTTCACAGCAAAACGAAAAAAGCCAGCAGAGAAAACGCTGCTGGCGGTGAAATGCACCCTACTCAGAAAAGGCTCCACGTCGGCGGAACCGCTGGCAGAGCGCCATTCATTGCTGAATGCCTCCCGCTCTTCCATTGCCTGGCAGTATGCCTCTAATATGGGGCAGGAAAAACTGAGCGATTCTGAGAAGGAGTTCCCCTTTTATGTCCTCTGCGCGACTGCAACAGCAGTTCATCCGCCTGTGGCAAAGCTGCCAGGGTGTGGATCAGGAAACCACCTTAAGCGATCTGGCTGAACGACTGCACTGCTCGCGCCGCCACATGCGTAATCTGCTGAATGCCATGCAGGATGCGGGCTGGCTGATTTGGCAGGCAGAAGCCGGGCGCGGTAAGCGTTCGACTCTGAGCTTCAATTACACCGGCCTGGCACTCCAGCAGCAGCGCGCCGAGGATCTACTGGAGCAGGACCGCATAGAGCAGTTGGTGCAACTGGTCGGCGATAAGAATCAGGTGCGGCAGATGATTGCGGCCCATCTCGGACGTAGTTTCCGCCAGGGCAAGCACATCCTGCGCGTGCTCTATTACCGTCCGCTGCCCAATCTGCTGCCGGGCTCGCCGCTGCGTCGTTCGGAAACCCATCTGGCGCGACAAATCTTTAACGGCCTGACGCGGATAAATGAGGAAAAGGGGGAAATCGAAGCGGATATCGCCCATCACTGGCAGCAAACCTCCCCACTCCACTGGCGCTTCTTTTTACGTCCCGCAATTCGTTTCCATCACGGACGTGAACTGGAGATGGAAGACGTTATCGCCTCGCTGGATCGCGTACGCAGTCAGCCACTATTCTCGCATATCGACAAACTGCACTCTCCCGCGCCCTGGACGCTGGATATTCATCTGACGCAGCCCGATAGCTGGTTGCCTTGGCTGCTGGCCAGCGTCAGCGCGATGATCCTGCCGCGCGAATGGCCGACGTTGCGCCATTTTGCCCGTCAACCCATCGGCACCGGTCCTTACAGCGTGGTACGCAACCAGCAGACGCAGCTGAAAATCGCCGCCTTTGATGACTATTTTGGCTATCGCGCGCTGATTGATGACGTGTCGATTTGGGTGCTGCCGGAAATCAGCGACGAGCTGGTGTATGCCGGCGTGAAGCTGCAGGGGGAAACCGCCGATGAGAAATCCGAAGAGAGCCGTCTGGAAGAAGGTTGCTATTTCCTGCTGTTCGACCAGCGCTCAGAGCGTGGTAAGGATGCCCATTTTCGACGCTGGGTGAGCTATCTGCTCAACCCGATTGCCCTGCTCAACCATGCGGGTGTGGGCTATCAGCGCTACTGGTTCCCTGCATACGGTTTCTTACCGCGCTGGCATCATCGCCGCGATCTCACCCCAGCCGAAAAGCCCGATGGACTCACGCAACTGACCATCAGCTGGTACAGCCATCATGTTGAGCATGAAGGGATTGCTAACGCCCTGCGCCCGCTGCTGGCTGAACAGGGCGTTGAGCTGATTACGCGCGAGCTGAGCTACGAAGAGTGGTTCGAAGGTGAAGGAGAGAGTGACATCTGGCTCGGCAGCGTCAACTTCACTCTGCCGCTCGACTACGCACTGTTTGCGCAGCTCTACGAATTGCCGCTCATGCATCACTGCGTTCCGATTGACTGGCACGCAGATGCACAACAGTGGCGACAGAAAGCCTTGCCTCTGGCCGAGTGGAGCAAACAGTTGGTGAACAGCGACTTTGTTCATCCGCTCTTCCATCACTGGTTACTGCTGGAAGGCCAGCGCAGTATGCGCGGTGTGCGGCTCAACACGCTCGGCTGGTTTGACTTTAAATCGGCCTGGTTTGCACCACCGGAGCTGTGACACTTTCGCGCTGTAACAGAAGTGTCTAAAATAAGCCGTTCTCAACGGGGTGCCCTGGTATTGGGCTGAGAGAAACCCGTCGAACCTGATCCGGCTCATACCGGCGTAGGGATTTGAGATGAGCGATAACTCAGATCCTTTGCGGCTCAACCTTATCTTCTCCTCAAGGAGCGCAAAGTGTTAAACAAAGTCTTGCCCGTGTTGCTGTTGGTCTCCGCCCCGGTGTTGGCTGCCAAGCCTGTTCTCACCGTTTACACTTATGACTCATTTTCTGCAGAGTGGGGACCCGGTCCCGCCGTCAAAAAAGCCTTTGAGGCCGAATGCGGCTGCGAACTGAACTATGTGGCGCTGGAAGATGGCGTGTCATTGCTCAACCGCGTGCGGATGGAAGGCAAAAACAGCAAAGCCGATGTGGTGCTGGGCCTCGATAACAACCTCGTGCAAGCCGCCGAAAAAACCGGCCTGTTCGCGAAAAGCACCGTCAACACCAGTAAATTGCAACTGCCTGATAGCTGGCATAACGACACCTTCGTTCCGTTCGATTACGGCTACTTCGCCTTCGTCTACGATAAAAACAAGCTGAAGAACCCACCGAAGAGCCTAAAAGAATTGGTCGAAAGCCCGGAAAAGTGGCGTGTGATCTATGAAGATCCACGCACCAGCACACCGGGATTAGGCCTGCTGCTGTGGATGCAAAAAGTGTATGGCGATAAAGCACCTGACGCCTGGCAGAAGCTGGCACAGAAAACGGTCACCGTCACTAAGGGCTGGAGCGAAGCCTATGGCCTGTTCCTGAAAGGCGAAGGCGATCTGGTGCTGAGTTACACCACCTCTCCGGCATATCACATCATCGAAGAGAAGAAAGATAACTACGCCGCTGCGCCGTTTAGCGAAGGCCATTATCTGCAAGTGGAAGTGGCTGCACAGCTCGCTAGCAGCAAACAGCCCAAACTGGCGCAGCAGTTTATGCAATTTATGGTGTCGCCAGCTTTCCAGAAGACCATTCCGACTGGCAACTGGATGTATCCGGTGATCAAAAGCGATCTGCCTGCCGGTTATCAGTCGCTCACCGTGCCGGCGAATGCGCTGCAATATAGCTCAGCCGAAGTGGCCGATCATCGCGCGGACTGGATTCGCACCTGGCAACAAGCCGTTAGCCGTTAATGCCAGCCTGGTTAATTCCTGGAAGTGCCGTTGCGCTGCTATTGTGCGCAGTGGCACTGCTGGCGTTTGGCGCCTTAGTGATGGCGGCGCCGGTCACTGACTGGCGCGCCCTGCTGTCAGACAGTTATCTGCACCACGTCCTGGCCTTCTCGTTTGAGCAGGCGCTTTTATCTGCCCTGCTCTCGGTGCTGCCGTCGATTCTGCTGGCACGTGCGTTGTATCGTCGCCGCTTTCCGGGACGTAATCTGCTGCTGCGCCTGTGTGCCATGACGCTGGTATTGCCGGTTTTAGTGGCCGTATTTGGTTTGCTCAGTGTTTACGGTCGCAGCGGCTGGCTGGCTCACCTCTGCAGCCTGACTGGCATTGATTACACCTTCTCGCCCTATGGCTTGCAGGGCATTTTACTGGCACATGTGTTCTTCAATCTGCCGCTCGCCACCCGCATGCTGTTACAGGCGCTGGAAAGTATTCCCGGCGAGCAGCGTCAGTTAGCCGCCCAGCTTGGCCTGCGCGGCTGGAATCTGTTTCGTTTAGTCGAATGGCCATGGCTGCGACGCCAGATTCTGCCCACCGCAGCCCTGATTTTTATGCTGTGCTTCGCCAGCTTTGCCACGGTACTGGCATTAGGCGGAGGACCGCGTGCCACCACGCTGGAACTGGCCATCTACCAGGCGCTGAGTTTTGATTACGATCCCAGCCGTGCGGCGCTACTGGCACTGTTACAACTCGGATGCTGTTTGCTGCTGGTGCTGCTCAGCCAACGTTTCAGTAAAGCCATCCCTACCGGCAGCCAAAATATTCGTGGCTGGCGTGATCCGCAGGATTGCTGGCATGCCCGGATCGGCGACACGCTACTGATTGTCTGTGCGCTACTGCTGTTGCTGCCGCCGCTCGCTGCGGTGATCGTTGATGGCTTGCGCGGTGGTGTTGCAGGTGCCCTGCAACAGCCCGCGTTATGGCAAGCGACCTTCACTTCACTGCGCATCGCCATCGGCGCCGGATTGCTGTGCGTGGTGCTGACCATCATGTTGCTATGGAGCAGTCGCGAGCTGCGTCAGCGTCAGCGCAACGTGGCGGCACAGGCAATGGAGCTAAGCGGTATGCTGATCCTGGCGATGCCCGGTATCGTGCTGGCCAGCGGCTTTTTCCTGCTGTTCAACGCCACCATCGGCCTGCCGCAGCGCGCCGATGGCTTAGTGATTTTCACCAATGCGCTGATTGCCATCCCTTATGCGATGAAGGTACTGGAGAACCCGATGCGCGATATCAGCGCTCGCTACACCCCGCTCTGCGCATCACTGGGCATTGCTGGTATTAATCGCCTGAAACTGATTGAACTGCGCGCGCTGAAGCGGCCCATTGCACAAGCGCTGGCGTTTGCCTGCGTGCTGTCGATTGGCGATTTCGGCGTGGTGGCCCTGTTTGGCAGCGCCGATTTCCGTACGCTGCCGTTCTATCTGTTCCAGCAAATTGGCGCTTACCGCGGCGCAGACGGTGCCGTAACTGCACTGCTACTGTTATTGCTGTGCCTGTGGCTCTTTACTCTGATGGAAAAACTGCCGGGTCGTCATGCTGACACTGAATAATCTCACTTACCTTTACCAGCATCTGCCAATGCGCTTCCGTTTTGAAGCCCAGGCGGGTGAACGTCTGGCAATCCTTGGTCCCAGCGGCGCAGGCAAAAGCACCTTGCTCAGTCTGATCGGCGGTTTTTTGCCAGTGAGCCAGGGAACCCTAATGATGAATGGCGTCGATCACACGCGCAGCGTGCCGTCGGCGCGACCAGTGTCGATGCTGTTCCAGGAGAACAATCTCTTCCCGCACCTGACGGTGCAACAAAATATGGGGTTAGGTTTGCATCCGGGCCTGAAACTGACGCGGGAACAGCAACAACAGTTGGCCACCATCGCTGAGCAGACCGGGTTAGCGGAGATGCTGAACCGCTTGCCCGTCGAGCTTTCCGGCGGTCAACGCCAGCGCGTGGCCTTAGCGCGTTGCCTGCTGCGCGATCGGCCAATCCTGTTGCTCGATGAGCCCTTCTCTGCGCTCGATCCGGCGCTTCGCGGTGAGATGCTGCAACTGGTGCGTACGGTGTGTGAAAGCCGCAATATCACGCTGCTGATGGTGTCGCACAGCCTGGAAGATGCCCAGCAAATTGCACCGCGCAGTCTGGTGGTGGTCGATGGTCGGATTTACTGGGATGGCCGCACCGCGAGCTTGATCAGTGGAGAGAGTGAAGCGGCGGCCATCCTTGGCGTGAAAAAGCCTTAAGCGAAGAACACCTTCCACAACAGATGGCGGAAGATGGGCATCATCGGGTGATACTGAATAGCGATAAATGCCGCCACGCCGATAGCCGCCGCCAGCGGTGCCAGCCAGCGTAAGCGCGCCTGCGGCAGATATTTCGTCGCCCAATCAGTGGTTTTGCCACTGCGCCACCAACGCCACATCAGCCAGAATCCCATCCACACCAGCAACGCCACCAGCAACAGCAGCCACTTAAAATTGCCGCCTTGCGCGGCCTGCGGCACATCAATCGCCACACCGGCGAGGATACCCGGCATCAGATAAGCCGGCGGCCAGAGAATACAGCCAATCAGGTTGGGCGGCAGGAACTTGCGCACCGGCAGCTCCAGCATGCCCGCCGCCAGTGGAATTAACGGACGCGTCGGGCCGACGAAGCGCCCCACCAGAATGGTAAACATGCTGTGTTCATGCAGCGCGTGCTCAGTTTTATCCAGCAGGCCCTGATACTTTTTCAGATATTTCCAGCGGTGTAATGGCCCCTGAAACTTCCAGCCGATGCCATACGAGACCCAATCACCAATCAGGCAACCGGCAAAACCCGCCGCCCAGGCAGGATAAAGGCCAATCTGTCCGCTGCCCACCAGCGCCCCAAGGCTGGCCATTAATACGGTTCCTGGCAACAGCAATCCCACGAACGCCAGTGACTCAAGGAAGGTCACCAGCGCCACGGCCATCAGCGCGTACTCCAGCGATTGCGAAAACAGATGTTGAATCCAGGCTTCCATAACTATCCTCTGCGGAATATAGAGGCTGGATTGTCCGGAGCCAGCGCCAAACCGTCAAGGCAAGAATTGTAGGACGATGTTGACAGAGTACTGACAATGTCGCCACACACAGGCACTGTATAAACATCCATGATATACTTCAGGCAATTCATTTCCCGGAGTTCACGTGACCGAACCACGCGCAGGTTTTTTGCTTACCCGCCACTGGCGAGATACCCCAACCGGCAGCGAAGTGGTGCTGTGGCTGGCGACTGATCAGGGACCGCAGCGGCTGGTGCTACCGACACAAGAGTCCGTGGCTTTCATTCCAGAAGAGTTCCGCCAGCAAACCGAAGCGTTGATCCGTGACGAGCGGCATATTCGTGTGCAATCGCTCGAACTGAAAGATTTCCGCCGTCGTCCGGTGTTTGGCCTTTATTGCCGTAGCCATCGCCAGCTGCAAAACCTGGAAAAGCGCCTGCGCGAAAATGGCATCGCGGTGTATGAGGCCGATATCCGCCCACCAGAGCGCTATTTGATGGAACGTTTCATCACTGCGCCGGTGTGGTTCAGCGGCGAGGTGCGCGGCGATAGCGTGGTCAATGCTCGCCTGAAACCGCATCCAGATTACCGCCCGCAGCTAAGATGGGTTTCGCTGGATATTGAAACCACGGAACACGGTGAGCTGTATTGCATCGGGCTGGAGGGCTGCGGTCAGCGCCAGGTGTATATGCTGGGTCCACCCAATGGCGATGCCAGCACGCTCGATTTCGATCTCATCTATGTGGATAGCCGCCCGCAGCTGCTGGAACAGCTCAATGCCTGGTTCGCCCGTCACGATCCTGACGTGATCATCGGCTGGAGCGTAGTGCAGTTCGATCTGCGCGTCCTGCAAAAACACGCCGATCGTTATGGCATTCCGCTGCGCTTAGGACGCCAAAATCAGGCGCTGGAGTGGCGCGAGCACGGCTTTAAGCCTGGCGTCTTCTTCGCACAAGCCACAGGACGGTTGGTGATTGATGGTATTGAAGCGCTGAAGTCCGCTTTCTGGGATTTCCCCTCCTTTAGTCTCGAAGCTGTATCCCGTCAGTTGCTTGGCGAAGGCAAAGCCATTGATAACCCGTGGCAGCGTATGGAAGAGATCAACTGGCGCTTTGCCCATGACAAACCGGCGCTGGCGAAGTACAACCTGAAAGATTGCGAGTTGGTGACGCGCATTTTCCATCACACTGCCATCATGCCGTTTCTGCTGGAACGCGCCACGGTCAATGGCCTGGCGGTCGATCGTCACGGCGGTTCGGTGGCGGCGTTTGGTCATCTTTATATTCCGCGTATGCATCGCGCAGGATTCGTGGCACCTAACCTTGGTGAAGTGGCACCCGAAGCAAGCCCCGGCGGTTATGTGATGGACTCACGGCCCGGCCTGTACGACTCGGTGCTGGTGCTCGATTACAAAAGCCTTTATCCCTCCATTATTCGCACCTTTCTGATCGATCCCGTCGGTTTGGTGGAGGGGCTGGCGCATCCAGACGATGCCGATTCCGTGCCCGGGTTTCGCCATGCGCGCTTCTCACGCCAAACCCATTGCCTGCCAGCGATTGTGGAGCAGATTTGGCAAGGGCGTGAAGCGGCTAAACGCAACGGCAATCAGCCTTTGTCACAGGCGCTGAAAATCATCATGAATGCCTTTTACGGCGTGCTTGGCACCAGCGCCTGTCGCTTCTTTGATCCACGTCTTGCGTCTTCAATTACCCTGCGTGGCCACGCCATCATGCAGCAAACACGCGAGCTGATTGAGGCCGAAGGGTTTGATGTGATTTATGGCGACACCGACTCCACCTTTGTCTGGCTCAAAGGCGCGCACAGCGAGGCGGAGGCCGCCGCCATTGGTCATCGTCTGGCTAAACAAGTCAATGCGTGGTGGCAGCAACATCTGCAGCAGACTTACGGGCTGGAGAGCGCACTGGAATTAGAGTACGAAACCCATTTCAGTCGCTTCCTGATGCCCACCATTCGCGGTGCTGAACAAGGCAGTAAAAAGCGCTACGCCGGCATGATTCGCAGCGACGGAACAGAGCGGCTGGTGTTTAAAGGGCTGGAGTCAGTACGCACCGACTGGACACCGCTGGCGCAGCAGTTCCAGCAAAATCTGTATGGCCGAATTTTTCGTGGTGAGCCATGGCAGGATTATATCCGTGAGACCGTGGCGCAGCTGCTGGCGGGCGAACTGGATGAATTACTGGTCTACAAAAAGCGCCTGCGCCGCCCGTTAAAAGATTATGAAAAAAACGTGCCACCCCATGTACGCGCTGCTCGCCTCGCCGATGAGCAAAATCGGAAATTACAGCGTCCATTACAGCATCAAAATGGCGGGTCCATTCGCTATGTGATGGCGACCGCTGGCCCGGAACCGCTGGAAGCGCGCACCACGCCGCTCGACTATGATCACTATGTCACCAAACAGTTACAACCGGTGGCAGATGGCATTTTACCCTTCGTCGGCGATGACTTTGCTACACTTATTACCGGGCAGCTGGGGCTTTTTTGACAGGTGACGAATGCCCTGCCATCCAGTACCATAGCGCCCTTCCTGTTTCTCACCGCATAGACACCCTGACCAAACTCTTGTTTGGCGGTGTTGTATTGCCTGAGTGCAGGTGAACTTCTTTATGGCATGTCAGAGAGTCGAGCTAAAAATATATGGTTTTTACACTGGGTCAGCGCTGGATTAGTGATACGGAAAGTGAACTGGGATTAGGAACGGTGGTGGCGATTGATACCCGCATGATCACCATGATGTTCCCGGCAACCGGCGAAAACCGCCTGTATGCCCGTAATGATGCTCCCGTCACCCGTGTGATTTTCAATCCGGGCGACACCATCACCAACCACGAAGGTTGGCAGATGAGCGTCGATGAAGTCCGCAACGATAACGAATTAATGACTTACATCGGCACGCGTCTCGACACCGAAGAAAGCGGCGTGGTGATGCGCGAAGTGATGCTGGATAGCAAACTGGTGTTCAGTAAGCCTCAGGATCGCCTGTTCGCCGGTCAGCTCGACCGTATGGACCGTTTTTCCTTGCGCTTCCGTGCGCGTAAATACCAGAGTGAGCAGTATCGCCTGCCGATCAGCGGCCTGCGCGGCATGCGCACCAACCTGATTCCGCATCAGCTGCATATCGCCCATGATGTTGGCCGTCGTCATGCGCCACGCGTGTTGCTGGCGGATGAAGTGGGCCTGGGTAAAACCATTGAAGCCGGGATGATTATTCAGCAACAGCTGCTGGCCGGTCGTGCCGATCGCGTACTGATCGTGGTGCCGGAAACGCTGCAGCACCAGTGGCTGGTAGAGATGTTGCGCCGCTTCAACCTGCGCTTTGCCCTGTTTGATGACGACCGCTACACCGAAGCCCAGCACGACAGCGATAACGCTTTTGAAACCGAGCAATTAATTATCTGCTCGCTAGACTTCGTGCGTCGCAATAAGCAGCGTTTGGAATTACTGGCTGATGCCGACTGGGATTTACTGGTGGTCGATGAAGCTCACCATCTGGCCTGGAGCGAAGAGGCGCCAAGCCGTGAATATCAGGTGATTGAACAGCTGGCGGAAAAAACGCCAGGCGTATTGCTGCTGACGGCCACGCCGGAACAGCTGGGTCTGGAAAGCCACTTTGCTCGCTTGCGTCTGCTCGATCCGAATCGCTTCCACGACTTCAGCCAGTTCGTGGCTGAGCAGCAGAACTATCGCCCGGTGGCTGATGCGGTGAGTTCGTTGCTGGCCGATCAGGCTATCACCAAAGAAGAGATGAACCTGATCAATGACCTGATCGGTGAACAGGACATCGAGCCGCTGCTGCAGGTGGCGAACAGCGATCGTGAAGGCAAAGAAGACGCACGCAAAGAGCTGGTCTCGATGTTGATGGACCGCCACGGCACCAGCCGCGTGCTGTTCCGTAACACCCGTAACGGCGTGAAGGGCTTCCCGAAACGCGAACTGCACCAGATTCGTTTGCCACTGCCTGCGCAATATCAAACCGCGATTAAAGTTTCCGGCATTATGGGCACGCGCAAGAGCGCAGAAGAACGCGCGCGTGACATGCTGTATCCGGAAAAGATTTATCAGGAATTTGAAGGTGATAGCGGTACCTGGTGGAACTTCGACCCACGCGTTGAGTGGCTGATGGGCTACCTGACCAGCAACCGTAAAGAGAAAGTGCTGGTGATTTGCGCTCAGGCTGCCACTGCGCTGCAACTGGAGCAGGTGCTGCGCGAGCGCGAAGGTATTCGTGCTGCAGTGTTCCACGAAGGATTATCCATTCTGGAACGCGACCGTGCTGCGGCATTTTTCGCTTCAGAAGAAGAAGGTGCGCAGGTGCTGCTGTGCTCGGAGATCGGTTCTGAAGGCCGTAATTTCCAGTTCGCCAGCCGCCTGGTAATGTTCGACCTGCCGTTTAACCCGGATCTGCTGGAACAGCGTATTGGCCGTCTCGACCGTATCGGCCAAATGCACGACATTCAGATCCTGGTGCCGTGGCTGGAAAAAACCGCCCAGGCGGTGCTGCTGCGCTGGTACCACGAAGGCCTGGATGCGTTTGAGCATACCTGTCCAACTGGACGCACCATTTATGACAGCGAATACAGCAAGTTAATCGAATACCTCGCCGCACCTGAGAATCCACAGGGGCTGGATGAGTTTATTGCAGAGAGTCGTAAACAGCACGACACGCTGAAAGCGCAGCTGGAGCAGGGGCGTGACCGCTTACTGGAGCTGAACTCCAACGGCGGCGAAGCAGCGCAGGCGCTGGCGAATGCTATCGGCGAACAGGATAACGACACCGATTTGGTTAACTTCGCGCTTAACCTGTTCGATATCGTCGGCATCAACCAGGAAGACCGCAGTGACAGCCTGATCGTGCTGACGCCATCCGATCATATGCTGGTGCCGGATTTCCCAGGTTTACCGGAAGATGGCTGCACCGTGACCTTCAACCGTAACCAGGCGCTGTCGCGTGAAGACACCCAGTTCATCACCTGGGAACATCCGCTGATCCGTAATGGTCTCGATTTGATCCTGTCCGGCGACACCGGCAGCTGTGCATTGTCACTGCTGAAGAACAAAGCGCTGCCGGTGGGGACGCTGCTGGTTGAGATGGTGTACGTGGTTGAAGCGCAGGCTCCGAAAAGCCTGCAACTCACCCGCTTCCTGCCGCCAACGCCGGTGCGTCTGCTGATGGATCGGACGGGCAACAACCTGGCAGGCAAAGTGGAGTTTGAAAGCTTTAACCGTCAGTTGAACGCCGTGAATCGTCACACCGGCAGCAAACTGGTCAATGCCGTGCAGCAGGAAGTGCATGAGATTCTGACGCAGGCTGAGAAAGTGGTGATTCCGGAAGCACAGGCGATTATCGCAGCGGCGAAAGTCGAGGCGGATGAGAAACTGAGTGCCGAGCTGTCACGTCTTGAAGCATTGCGAGCGGTCAACCCCAACATCCGTGATGATGAGGTTGAAGCGCTGGAAAGCAATCGCGAGCAGGTATTGGCGAGCCTCGGTGATGCGGGCTGGCGTCTGGACGCACTGCGTCTGATCGTCGTTACGCACCAATAATCGCTGAAGGCCGCTACGACATGTTGATGGAAGCCTACAATCCGCCGCTCGAACCCTGGTTACATATTCTGTATCAGGACGAGCACATTATGGTGGTCAACAAGCCAAGTGGCTTGTTGTCGGTGCCAGGCCGGCTGGAGGAGCACAAAGATAGCGTGATGACGCGCATTCAACGTGATTTCCCCCAGGCGGAATCGGTGCATCGGCTGGATATGGCCACCAGCGGCGTGATCGTGGTGGCGCTGAATAAGGCTGCGGAAAGAGAGCTCAAGCGGCAGTTCCGCGAACGTGAGCCATCTAAGTATTATGTGGCACGCGTGTGGGGCCATCCTGCGGCGGAAGAGGGATTGATCGATCTGCCGCTGATTTGCGACTGGCCTAATCGCCCTAAGCAAATGGTGTGCTTCGAGAACGGTAAAGCCGCGCAGACCGAATATCAGGTGCTGGAATACGAAGCGAGCAACAGTGCCCGCGTGCGGCTTAAACCGATTACCGGGCGCTCGCACCAGCTGCGCGTGCATCTACTGGCGCTGGGTCACCCGATTTTGGGCGACCGCTTTTATGCCCATGAAGAAGCACTGAGCATGGCGCCGCGTCTGCAACTGCACGCGGAGTCATTAACCATTACCCATCCGGCGTTTGGCAACAGCATGACGTTTAAGCAGCCAGCAGATTTTTAATCTGCAGGTCATAAAAAAGGGCCGTCAGTCATGACGGCCCTTTCAAATTCAATCTTAACGTTCCAGGCTATTTAAATCCTTTCTCCTTACGAATCAAATCGTAAGCCGCCTGAATCTCCTGCGCTTTCTGCTTCGCCATCTCCATCATTTCTGGCGGTAACCCTTTCGCCACCAGTTTGTCCGGATGATGCTCACTCATCAGCTTACGGTAAGCGCGTTTAATGGTGGTGCTGTCATCGCTGCTTTTTACCCCCAGCACACTACAGGCGTCATCCAGCGTCGGTCCGCGTTTCGCCTGTTGATAAGCACCGCCATAAGAGGAGCCACCGCCACCAAATTGTTGCCCACCTTCCATCATGCGAAGGAACTGATCGAACTGTGCCCGCGAAATGCCCAGCTCTTCCGCGATTACATACAGCACCTGGCGTTCATTGGGATGCAGCGAACCGTCAGCAAATGCCGCCTGAATCTGAATTTCCAGAAACATCCGAATCAGATCAAAACGACCAAAACAGGCGCTGCGCAGTTCACGCAATTTATTCCGCAGCGGATAGTCACTTTGCTTGCCTTCGCGGAAAGCACGCTGCGCAGCCATGCGGGCATCGCCATGCAGTTGCATACGATCCATAAATAAGGAAGCAATCTGGATATCTGCCTCGGTGACGCGCCCTTTTGACTTGGTCAAATGACCCATCACCTGAAAAGTGGTACTGAAAAACAGCGTCTGTCGCGCCTGATTATTGGCGAAATAGCCCTGTCCTTTTACGCTGCGCACTTTGTCAAACATATGACCAATGATCAGACCCAGTACAATGCCCCAGAAGCCTGCTCCGGAAAGTAAGCCGAGAGCCAGACCAATAACTTTTCCCCAGTAGCGCATAAACTCCTCAATTCGCCATGCTTGCGGCTGAAAATTGCATTATCATACCTTTCATTTACTTCAGTGCCTAACAGCAACGCGATCAGACAAGGATTAACACTGGCACAACGCCGGGCAGTAAGTTAGTCTCTGAGCCGATTGTCGGCATGATGCCCGTTCTCATGGAAATCCCGAACCGCGTATGAAAAAACAGATACCTACCCTGCTGGCAACCATGATTGGTGCAGCGCTCTACAGTCAGCAGTCATTCGCCGACGATCTTATGTCGCAATGTATGCTGGGCGTGCCGAGCTACAACCGTCCGCTGGTCAGCGGCGACACCAATTCCCTGCCTGTCACCATCAACTCTGACTCGGCCAAGGGTAACTACCCGAATGACGCGGTATTCACGGGCAATGTTGATGTGCAGCAGGGCAACAGCCGCTTACGTGCCGATGAGATGCAACTGCATCAGCGTCAGCAGGATGGACAGACCACGCCAGTGCGTACCGTGGATGCGCTGGGTAATGTGCACTATGACGACAACCAGGTCATCCTGAAAGGTCCGAAAGCGTGGTCCAATCTGAACACCAAAGACACCAACGTGTGGAACGGTGATTACCAGATGGTGGGCCGTCAGGGCCGTGGTGTTGCCGACCAGATGAAACTACGTGGCGACAACCGTTATACCATTCTGGAAAACGGCAGCTTCACCTCTTGCCTGCCCGGCTCTAATAGCTGGAGCGTGGTCGGTTCTGAAGTGATCCAGGACCGTCAGGAAGAAGTGGCGGAGATTTGGAACGCCCGCTTTAAACTCGGCAATGTGCCGGTGTTTTACAGCCCATATTTGCAGTTACCGATTGGCGATCGCCGTCGCTCCGGTTTCCTGATCCCGAATGCGAAGTACGGTAGTAACAACGGCTTCGAATTTATGCTGCCGTATTACTGGAACATCGCGCCACAGGCCGATGCCACCATTACGCCGCATTACATGAGCAAACGTGGTCTGCAATTGCAGAACGAATTCCGCTATCTGACCGTGTTTGGTGCCGGTTTGATGGAACTGGATTATCTGCCGTCCGATCAGCAGTACGACAACGACAAATCGGTGCGTGGCATCTCTCAGGATGCCAGTTCTGATCGCTGGTTATTCTACTGGCAGCATGCTGGGGTATATGAGCAGCACTGGCGTTTTAATGCCAACTATACCAAGGTCAGCGATCCCTACTACTTCAACGATCTTGATTCGAAGTACTACAGCTCGACGGATGGCTACGCGACTCAGAAATTTAGCTTCGGTTATGCTGATACCAATTGGGACGCCACACTGTCGACCAAAGATTTCCAGGTATTTGGTACGACAGATACCACCAATGTTTATCGTGCAATGCCTCAACTCGATCTGAATTTTTATCAGAACGATATAGGACCGTTTGATGGACATGTTTATGCGCAGGCGGTGAAATTCACCAACGTAAATAGCCGTATGCCAGAGGCAACACGGTTACATATCGAACCGACCTTGAACTTGCCACTTTCCAACGGCTGGGCAAGTCTGGACACCGAAGCAAAACTCCTGGCAACTCACTATCAGCAGACTGGCATCGAAAACTACAACAATAATGTTGATGCAGACAGTGCCAGCGGACAGTTGAAAAACTCAGTCAACCGAACCATGCCTCAGTTCAAAGTGGATGGACGTTTGGTGTTTGACCGCGATATGGATTGGGAACCGGGCTATACGCAAACGCTGGAACCGCGTGTTCAGTACCTTTATATCCCTTATCGCAACCAGAGCAATATCTACCCGTACGATTCGACATTGCTGCAAACCGACTACACCGGACTGTTCCGCGACCGTACATACAGCGGCCTGGATCGCATCGCGTCGGCTAACGAGCTCTCAACCGGTGTGACCACGCGAATTTATGATAACGATCTGGTTGAACGTTTTAACGTTTCTGTGGGTCAAATCTACTCGTTTACCCCGTCTCGTACCGGCGTAAACCAGACAAATGATGATGATGACACCGGCAGCCTGGTATGGGCTGGTGACACCTATTGGAAAATCAGCGATCGCTGGGGCGCGCGCGGTGGCATTCAATATGATACACGTCTTGACAATGTATCTCAGGGTAATGCCATTCTGGAGTACCGCCAGGATACCGATCGTATGGTGCAATTGAGCTACCGCTATAGCAGCCCTGAGTATGTCGCTCAGGCACTCAGCGGCTCAACACTGGTTACCGATCCTAATTATCGCAAAATTTACGAAAAAGGGATTTCACAAGTCGGTGCTACCGCGAGCTGGCCAATTGCTGATGCCTGGTCACTGGTCGGCGGTTATTACTACGATACCCGCAACAGTCGTCCGGCTGAACAACTGGTAGGCCTGCAGTACAGCTCGTGCTGCTACGCCATTCGTCTGGGTTACGAGCGCAAGATCAACGGTTGGGAAAACAACGACAGTAAGTACGACAACCAAATCTCATTCAACATTGAGCTACGTGGTCTGAGTTCTAACTATGGCTTAGGCACCAATGAAATGCTGCGTCAGGGCATCATCCCTTACCAGCGCGCTTTCTGATGTTGTGATGTTTGACAGGCTATCCCGCAGTGCGGAAACAACAATGGATAAAGTATGAAGAACTGGAGAATGCTGATTCTTGGTGTAGCGATCACCGCTAACACTGCGTTCGCAGCCCCACAAGAGGTTGATAAAGTTGCTGCCGTCGTGAATAACGGCGTGGTACTGGAAAGTGACGTTGATAACATGATGCGCACCGTGAAATCACAGGCGCAGCAGGCTCATCAACAGTTACCTGATGACAAAACCTTGCGTCATCAGATCCTTGAGCGTCAGGTCATGGATGCCATCATTCTTCAGATGGGCGAGAAAGCCGGCTTGCAGGTCACCGATCAGCAGTTAGATCAGGCTATTCAAAATATTGCCGCACAAAATAAGATGAGCATGGACCAGTTGCGTAGCCGCCTGGCCTATGACGGAATGAACTACAACGCTTACCGTGCGCAGATCCGTCAGGAAATGCTGATCTCCGAAGTGCGTAATAACGAAGTGCGCCGCCGTGTCACCATCCTGCCGCAGGAAGTGGATACGCTGGCAACGCAGATTGGTTCTCAGAACACTCAGGGTACTGAACTGAACGTGAGCCAGATCTTGCTGCCGCTGTCAGAAAATCCGACGCAACAGCAGGTTGACGATCAGGAAGCGCTGGCGCGTCAATTAGTGGGTCAACTGAAAAGCGGTGCCGATTTCGGCAAAATGGCAGTGACTTACTCTGCCGATCCGCAAGCGCTGAAAGGCGGCAACATGGGTTGGGCGAAAATTGAAGAGTTGCCGACCCTGTTCTCGCAAGCGTTAAGCACCGCGAAGAAAGGCGACATCGTCGGCCCCATCCGTTCTGGCGTCGGCTTCCACATTCTGAAAGTGAACGATCTTCGCGGTGAGAGCAAAAACATCTCTGTCACCGAAGTGCATGCGCGTCACATTCTGCTGAAGCCTTCTCCGATTCTCACTGACGCGCAGGCGCAAGCGAAGATCGAGCAGATTGCTGCAGATATCAAAAGTGGTAAAACCACCTTTGCCGCTGCAGCAAAACAGTTCTCTGACGATCCGGGTTCAGCCAATCAGGGCGGTGATCTCGGCTGGGCAACCCCGGAAATCTACGATCCTGCCTTCCGTGATGCGCTGCTGAAGCTGCAAAAAGGCCAGGTCAGTGAGCCGGTACACTCATCCTTCGGCTGGCATCTGATTCAGTTACTGGATACCCGTCAGGTTGATAAAACCGATGCGGCGCAGAAAGAGCGTGCTTATCGTCTGCTGTTTAACCGTAAATTTGCCGAAGAAGCACAAACCTGGATGCAGGAACAACGCGCCAGTGCTTACGTGAAGATTCTGGACAACAATGGTCAGTAATTATCGTGTCGTGATCACCCCCGGCGAACCCGCCGGGATTGGTCCTGATCTCACCGTTCAACTGGCTCAGCTCGACTGGCCAGTTGAACTGGTGGTCTGTGCCGATGGCCATGTGCTGCGTCAGCGCGCCCAGCAACTGGGCTTACCGCTGACGCTGCGCGATTACCAACCGGGTGTTGCGGCACAAGCACAGCAGGCCGGTACGTTAACGCTGCTGCAGGTTGATACCGCGCAGCCGGTCACGCCTGGTGAATTAACCGTAGCGAATGGGCATTACGTATTGGAAACGCTGGCGCGTGCCTGCGACGGTTGCCTAAACGGTGAATTTGCTGCGTTGATTACCGGACCCGTGCACAAAGGCGTCATCAATGACGCCGGCATTCCGTTTACTGGTCATACCGAATTCTTCGCCGAGCGTGCCGGTGGCGATCGCGTGGTGATGATGCTGGCCACCGAAGAGTTACGCGTCGCGCTCGCCACCACGCATTTGCCGTTAAAAGATGTCGCTGATGCGATTACTCGCGACAGCCTGCATGAGGTGATTACGATTCTGCATCAGGATTTACAGCAGAAGTTCGGTTTACCCCATCCGCATATCTTTGTCTGCGGCCTGAATCCGCACGCGGGCGAAAGCGGCCATATGGGCCGTGAAGAAATTGATACTATCATTCCGGCGCTCGACGAACTACGTCAGCAAGGTATACAGCTTACCGGCCCATTACCGGCTGATACGCTGTTCCAGCCGAAGTACCTACAGCATGCCGATGCGGTCCTGGCGATGTATCACGATCAGGGCTTACCGGTGCTAAAATTTCAGGGGTTTGGTCGCGCGGTGAATATCACCCTTGGCCTGCCCTTTATCCGGACTTCTGTCGACCATGGTACCGCGCTGGAATTAGCCGGCCAGGGCAAGGCGGAACCGGGCAGCTTTATCACGGCGCTTAATCTCGCCATCACTATGATCAAGAGCAGTAATGAATAATCGCGTCCATCAGGGGCATTTTGCCCGTAAACGTTTCGGGCAGAACTTCCTGAACGATCAGTACATTATCGACAGCATTGTCTCCGCTATTCACCCGCAGAAGGGAGAAGCGATTGTGGAGATTGGTCCCGGCCTGGGTGCCTTAACTGAACCGGTGGGCGAACGCCTCGATGAACTGACCGTTGTAGAGCTGGACCGCGATCTGGCTGCACGTTTGCAGACCCATCCGTTCCTCGGACCTAAGCTGACCATTTACCAGCAAGATGCCATGACCTTCGATTTCTCGGCGCTGGCGCAAGAGAAAGGTCAGCCACTACGCGTCTTTGGCAACCTGCCGTACAATATTTCGACCCCGCTGATGTTCCACCTTTTCAGCTATACTGGTTCGATTAAAGACATGCACTTCATGCTGCAGAAAGAAGTGGTAAACCGTTTGGTTGCCGGACCAGGCAGTAAAGCGTATGGCCGCCTGAGCGTGATGGCTCAGTACTATTGCCAGGTGATTCCGGTGCTGGAAGTTCCACCCGAATCTTTCACGCCTGCGCCAAAAGTTGACTCCGCCGTGGTGCGTTTGATCCCTTACCCAGAACCACCTTATCCGGTGAGCGATATTCGCCTGCTGAGCCGCATCACCACTGAAGCCTTTGGTCAACGCCGTAAAACCCTGCGTAACAGCCTTGCACATATGTTTACTGCGGGTGCGTTGGATGAACTGAACATTGATGCCTCGCTGCGTGCTGAGAATGTCACCGTGGCGCAGTATTGCCAATTGGCGAATTGGCTGGGCAATCATCAGGCTGAAACCCCGGAGAAATAAGTGTATGAGTGAACTGGCCCGCGTCTGTATTCATGTATTGAGTCAATATGTGGAATCACAATCCTTGCCCGACGAGGATCGTTACGTGTTTGCCTACACCATCACCATACGTAATCTGGGACGAAATAGCGTTCAACTGCATAGTCGCTACTGGCTTATCACCAATGGCAACGGTCGTGAGACTGAAGTTCAGGGGGAAGGTGTGGTTGGCGAGCAACCGCACATTGCCGCTGGCGGTGAGTATCAGTACACCAGCGGTGCGATTCTGGAAACCCCTATGGGCACCATGCAAGGTCACTATGTGATGATCGACGATGAAGGTGAAGAATTTCACGTCGACATTCCGGTGTTCCGACTCGCCGTGCAAACCCACATACATTAATCCCCCTCCGCCCGGCCAGTCCGGGCGGCGCGTTTTGATCGGACTGACGTAATGAGTACATACCTGATTGGCGATATTCACGGCTGTTATGACGAGCTACGTGCGCTGCTGGCGCAGGTTGATTTCGATCCGCAGCAAGACGAGCTTTGGCTAACCGGCGACTTAGTGGCGCGTGGCCCGGGTTCGCTGGATGTGCTGCGCTATGTGAAATCGCTGGGAGATTGCGTACGACTGGTGCTCGGCAATCACGATCTGCATCTGCTGGCGGTTTATGCGGGCATCAGCCGTAACAAACCTAAAGATCGTCTGACGCCATTGTTAGAGGCGCAGGACGCGGATGAGCTGATCAACTGGTTACGTCGCCAGCCGCTGCTACAAGTGGATGAAGAGAAAAAGTTGTTGATGGCTCACGCAGGGATCACGCCGCAATGGGATCTCGACACCGCAAAACTCTGTGCACGTGAAGTTGAAGCCGTATTGGCCAGCGACACCTATCCGCTGTTCCTGGATGCGATGTACGGCGACATGCCAAACAACTGGACGCCGGAATTGAGCGGCTTGGCGCGTCTGCGCTTCAGTACCAATGCCCTGACGCGTATGCGCTTCTGCTTCCCCAACGGTCAGTTGGATATGATCTGCAAAGAAGCCCCCAACTCTGCCCCACCGCCGCTGAAACCCTGGTTCCTGGTTCCCGGCAAGATCAGCAGTGACTACACGCAGGTGTTTGGTCACTGGGCTTCACTGGAAGGCAAAGGGACGCCTGAGCACATTATCGGCCTGGATACCGGTTGTTGCTGGGGCGGCACGCTGACGCTGCTGCATTGGGAATCGCAACGCTATTATGTGCAGGCCTCCAACCGCGAAAAGGCGATGGCAGAGAGTGCCGCCAGCGTACATCCGCCATTGAGCGATATGTCATAAACAAAAAGCCCCGCAACGTGCGGGGCTTTTTTTGTTCGCCATAAAGGGTGGTTCTGAGATTTCCCGGTCGCCCTGTAGGGCAACACCACGACGAAATGAGACGATTTTCTCAGGGGCACATTGATGGGTGCCGGGATAAACATCAACGGCGATCTAAAATCTCAAAGCAGTAGCTGTGCGAGTTTTGCGCATCGGCGTCATGAAACTCGCTAAAGGTCGATTGCCACTCATCCGGCTCGTAATCCGGGAATTGGGTGTCACCTTCGACTTCGGCATCAATGTGTGTGAGATACAAACGATCGGCGCGCGCCAGCATCTGTTCGTAAATGCGACCGCCACCGATCACCATGACCTCTTCCACGTCTCCCGCCGCTTTCACTGCTTCGTCCAGCGAAGTCACCCAGGTCACGCCTTCATGGGTGCCCGGCTGGCTGCTCACCACGATATTCAAACGTCCCGGTAGCGGGCGGCCGATTGATTCAAAGGTCAGACGCCCCATAATCACCGGTTTATTCAGCGTATTACGTTTAAACCACGCCAAATCAGCAGGCAGGTTCCAGGGCATGGCGTTTTCCATACCAATAATGCGATCGGCTGCCAGTGCTGCGATCAGACTAATCATGTTAAAAGACCTACAGGAAAAAAATTGGCGCCATCATACGTAAAGGCGAAAGTTTCGTCGATAGGCCGCCCCCGCTATTTGCGTAAAGCTCCTATGCGACCGCATTTTTGTTATTGGACAGAGTTTTACACCGACTTTCCCACCATACATGGAAATAGACGCCAGATTAGTCCAGCGGAACGCTACAACTCAGGGTGAAATGAGGCTTTGACGTGATGGAGTGTAAAGAAAACCGCACTGTCTGCGACAAAGAAAAACGGCTCCCGCAGGAGCCGTTGATACTTCGATTAGAAATCGTAGCGCAGACGCACCAGGTTCATGTTACCCAGTGATTTGTCGGTGCTAGAAGTGATCACGTATTCGTAATCCACCTGGAAGCCGTAATCCAGTTTAGTGCTGATACCGACGCCATTGTCGATACGCTTGTAGTTACGTCCATTGACGAACTCCAGACGGTCACCCATGAAGTATGGCTGGATCGATTTAACCGCATACTGATCGATAGCGAATTTGTAGCCCGCGAAGTATTCAACGCCCCACGCATCATCTGCGAAGTAGTTGTTTACGTTCTTCACTGTCGTTGGGGAGAAGTTCTGGTACCAACCCGCACCTGCAGACAACGTCCAGTTATCCGGTTTCCAGCTCAGCGCGGTACCGTAGATGTTCTGGTTGTAATCTTTGTCATCGCCATTGGCAGCATTACGCATGGTGGCGCGTGTATAGTTCCACGCCGTGCCCCATGTTAAATCTTTTGTGATGTGGTAATCGATACCCAGTGAACCACCGCTCTTACGCTTATAGCGCAGGCTGTTGTTCTTCTGCAGCAGTTCATTATCTGCAAACAGATAAGACGCGTAAACATCAACGTCGCCGAAGGTATTTTTGTACTTCAGCATCTTACGTGAACGGTATGATCCGTCGTAATCGCCGTTGATACCGTTGCCCGGTGCCTGAGCCAGCATGTCGTAGTCCCAGATATCGGTCTTCGCGCCGACCACATCATAGTAAACGCTGTTCTGCTGACCAAAGGTCAACTGACCCCAGGTTTTGCTCTTCAGACCGGTGTAAAGCTGACGACGCGTGGTGTTGTTCTGGCCATCGGCATAGTGGTTATCCCAACCCCACCAGGCCGGGAAGTTCACGCCCAGCTCGTAGTAGCTGACCCAGCTGATGTCATCAAACAGGTAGTAATCCGCGGAGAAACGGAAACGTGAACCACCATCGTAGCCGTTACGCTTGTACGATTGATCACTGACGCC
Organism: Pantoea sp. ME81; assembly: GCF_903970985.1. Lineage (NCBI taxonomy): Bacteria > Pseudomonadati > Pseudomonadota > Gammaproteobacteria > Enterobacterales > Erwiniaceae > Pantoea > Pantoea sp. ME81. The sequence goes on from NZ_CAJCKS010000026.1 coordinate 35,266, forward strand.
AGCCTGATGCTGGAACTGAGGACGAATACTGCCGCCGACTTTGAAATCAAGACGACTAAGTGGATCGCCTGCCTGCGGATCCTGCTTCAGCAGGGTAATTTCCGCCTGGCTGGCGAGAGGCGCAGCAACTAATAACGCAGCCACTGCGCTGAGGGTGAAAGCACGCATTTTCATTTTTTATATCCCAGTTAAGGTGAGCGCTCTATTGATGAGCGCTCAAGATAGTACGGTGCGCTTACCGGGATCGTATTTATAATTTTGTGCGGATAATCCGAGGTGTAACCGTTATCGCATCAACTGATAAAAACCATGTCAAATCAATATATTTTTCACACATAACCTTATTCAACCAACGATAAACAGGCGAAAAAAAACGGCTCCCTAAGGAGCCGTTTTCAGTCGGTCAACTTATTGATTAACCTTTGATTTGCGCATGCATTTCCTGCACTGAAATCACTTTCTCTGTCGGATCTGCATTCAACGCCATCGCGGTAGCAAATCCACCATTCAGCGTGGTGTCATAATGCACTTTATATTGCAGTGCACTGCGGCGAATCAGTTTGGAATCTTCAATCGCCTGACGACCTGCGGTGGTATTGACGATGTAGGTGTATTCGCCATTCTTCAGACGGTCCTGAATGTGTGGACGACCTTCATGCACCTTGTTAACCAGACGTGGGTTGATACCGGCTTCACCCAGCACCACAGCGGTGCCGTGTGTAGCGTCCAACTCGAAGCCAAACTTCTGCAGCTTCGCCGCCAGGTCAACGATACGTTTCTTATCGCCTTCGCGCACAGACAGTAACGCACGACCGGTTTTCTTCATGTTGCTCTGCGCACCCAGCATCGCTTTGGCGAACGCTTCCGCAAAGGTACGGCCGACACCCATCACTTCGCCGGTAGAACGCATCTCCGGACCAAGAATCGGGTCAACACCCGGGAACTTGTTGAACGGTAGCACCACTTCTTTCACCGAATAATACGGTGGAATGATTTCTTTCGTGACGCCCTGCTCAGCCAGGGTTTTACCTGCCATCACGCGCGCAGCCACTTTCGCTAAAGGTACGCCAGTCGCTTTAGACACGAATGGCACGGTACGCGCCGCACGTGGGTTCACCTCAATCAGGTAAACCTCGTTGTCCTTCACTGCAAACTGCACGTTCATCAAACCGCGTACGTTCAGCTCGAAAGCCAGTTTCTCGACCTGTTGACGCATCACGTTCTGGATTTCAGTGCTCAGCGTATAAGCCGGCAGTGAACAAGCGGAGTCACCTGAGTGAACGCCGGCTTGTTCGATGTGCTCCATGATGCCGCCAATCAGCACACGTTCACCGTCGCAAATCGCATCCACGTCGACTTCCACTGCATCATCCAGGAAACGGTCCAGCAGTACCGGTGCATCGTTGGAAACCGAAACCGCGGTCTGGAAGTAACGCTTCAGGTCGATTTCATCATAAACGATTTCCATCGCACGACCGCCCAGCACATAGGAAGGACGTACCACCAACGGATAACCGATACCTGCCGCTTTCTCAACAGCTTGCTCCAGCGTAGCCACGGTGGCGTTAGCCGGTTGCTTCAGGCTCAGGCGATCAACCGCCTGCTGGAAACGTTCACGGTCTTCAGCACGGTCAATCGCATCTGGGCTAGTACCTATCACGGGCACACCTGCTGCTTCCAGCGCGCGAGCCAGCTTCAGCGGGGTCTGGCCGCCGTACTGCACGATGACGCCTTTAGGCTTCTCGATGCGCACGATTTCCAGCACGTCTTCCAGCGTCACCGGTTCGAAGTACAAACGGTCGGAGGTGTCGTAGTCAGTTGATACGGTTTCCGGGTTACAGTTCACCATAATGGTTTCGTAACCGTCGTCGCGCAGCGCCAGTGCCGCATGTACGCAGCAGTAATCGAACTCGATACCCTGACCGATACGGTTTGGACCGCCGCCCAAAATCATGATTTTGTCACGATCCTGGTTTGGATTGGCCTCGCACTCTTCTTCATAAGTGGAGTACATATAAGCGGTATCGGTGGAGAATTCTGCCGCACAGGTGTCTACGCGTTTGTAGACTGGGTGCAGGTTGAACTGCTGACGCAGTTTGCGAATTTCGCTCTCTGCCACGCCCGCCAGGTTTGCCAGACGCACGTCAGCAAAGCCTTTGCGCTTCAGTGCACGTAGGAAATCAGCATTCAGTGAGTTGACACCTTCACGCGCAACCTGCTCTTCCAGACGTACCAGCTCTTCGATTTGCACCAGGAACCAGCGGTCAATGTTAGTCAGGTTGAACACGCCATCCACCGACAAACCGGCACGGAACGCATCCGCGATGTACCAGATACGGTCAGAACCGGCATCTTTCAGCTCACGGCGGATGCGGGTCAGGGCTTCGGCATCATCCAGATCCACTTTCGGGTCGAAGCCGTTTGCCCCCACTTCCAGACCGCGCAGCGCTTTCTGCATTGATTCCTGGAAGGTGCGGCCAATCGCCATCACTTCACCCACAGATTTCATCTGCGTGGTCAGGCGGTCATTGGCACCAGCGAACTTCTCGAAGTTGAAGCGAGGAATCTTGGTCACAACGTAGTCGATTGACGGCTCAAACGACGCCGGCGTACGACCGCCGGTGATGTCATTCATCAGCTCATCGAGAGTGAAGCCCACCGCCAGTTTCGCGGCGACTTTTGCAATCGGGAAACCGGTCGCTTTGGAAGCCAGCGCCGAGGAGCGCGACACGCGCGGGTTCATTTCGATAACCACAAGACGGCCGTCTTTTGGGTTAACCGAGAACTGCACGTTAGAACCGCCGGTTTCCACGCCGATTTCACGCAGTACCGCCAGCGAGGCGTTACGCATGATTTGGTATTCTTTATCCGTCAGGGTTTGCGCCGGTGCCACGGTGATGGAGTCACCGGTGTGGATACCCATCGCATCGAAGTTTTCGATTGAGCAGACGATGATGCAGTTGTCGTTTTTATCACGCACCACTTCCATCTCGTACTCTTTCCAGCCAATCAGCGACTCATCAATCAGCAGCTCATTGGTCGGTGACAGGTCGAGACCACGTTCACAAATCTCTTCGAACTCTTCACGGTTGTAAGCGATACCGCCACCGGTGCCGCCCATAGTAAAGGAAGGACGAATGATGCACGGGAAGCCAACGTCTTCGGCCACCGCCAGCGCTTCCTCCATGGTATGCGCGATACCGGAACGCGCGGTGCCGAGGCCGATGCTTTTCATCGCCACGTCGAAACGGCGGCGGTCTTCAGCTTTATCGATGGCATCCGCAGTCGCACCGATCATGGTGACGCCGAACTCAGCCAGCACACCCTGACGCTCCAGCTCCAGCGCACAGTTCAGTGCAGTCTGGCCACCCATGGTCGGCAGCACCGCATCCGGACGCTCTTTTTCGATAATCTTACGCACCACTTCCCAGTGAATCGGCTCGATGTAAGTCGCATCGGCCATTTCTGGGTCAGTCATGATGGTGGCCGGGTTGGAGTTCACCAGAATGACGCGGTAACCCTCTTCACGCAGCGCTTTACACGCCTGCGCACCGGAGTAGTCAAATTCACATGCCTGGCCGATAACGATCGGGCCAGCGCCAAGGATCAGGATGGATTTTATGTCTGTACGTTTTGGCATCGTGGGCTCCTGATTACTTCGCGTTAGAACGGTAAGCTTCGATCAGTTCGATAAAGTGATCGAACAGCGGCGCCGCATCGTGCGGGCCTGGGCTCGCTTCAGGGTGTCCCTGGAAGCTGAAGGCCGGTTTATCTGTGCGGTGAATACCTTGCACCGTCTGGTCGAACAGCGACACATGCGTGACACGCAGATTCGCTGGCAGCTGGCTGTCATCAACCGCGAAACCGTGGTTCTGCGCGGTAATCATCACCACATTGTTGTCGAGATCTTTGACCGGATGGTTGCCGCCGTGGTGGCCGAGTTTCATCTTGATGGTTTTCGCACCGCTTGCCAGTGCCAGCAGCTGATGGCCAAGACAGATACCGAACACCGGAATATCGGTTTTCAGGAACGCCTGAATTGCACTGATGGCGTAGTCGCAAGGCTCCGGGTCACCAGGACCGTTCGACAGGAAAATGCCGTCTGGATTGAGTGCCAGCACCTCTTCTGCGCTGGTCTTTGCCGGGACAACCGTCAAACGGCAACCGCGATCCACCAGCATTCGCAGGATGTTGCGCTTAGCGCCGAAGTCATAGGCGACAACGTGGAATGGCAGCTCTGCAGCCGTTTTCTGCTCAGGCAAATCCCCTTCCAGTGTCCAGCTACCCTGCTGCCACGCGTAAGTTTCCGCCGTGGTCACTTCTTTCGCCAGGTCCATGCCTTTCAAGCCCGGGAAGGCCTGCGCTTTTTGCAGCGCCAGTGCCGCATCCGGATTATCACCCGCGATAATGCAGCCGCTCTGAGCGCCCTTCTCGCGCAGCAAACGGGTCAGTTTGCGCGTGTCGATATCGGCGATGCCGACAATGTTATTGCGCTGCAAGTAAGCTGACAGGCTTTCTTCACTACGGAAGTTGCTGGTGATCAGCGGCAGGTCGCGAATAACGAGGCCTTGAGCATGGATTTGGCTGGATTCTTCATCGACGGCGTTAACGCCAACATTGCCGATATGGGGATAAGTGAGGGTAACGATTTGGCGGGAATAGGAAGGATCAGTGAGGATTTCTTGATAACCAGTCATTGACGTGTTGAAAACGACTTCCCCCACTGCCGACCCCGTTGCCCCGATGGCCCGACCGTGGAATTGGGTTCCGTCTTCCAGAACCAAGAGCGCTGACTTAATCAAAACATCCTCCAGGGAATAAACAGTCACAATATTTGCATATTAATTCAAAATACATGCCCGAATCAATGCAAAATCCGCCTGAATGCTCGAATTTTGGCAAATTGCGCGCATTCTAATGATCGACCTTCAGCTTGTCTACCCTGAGTGGCTATTTTTTTGTATTTTTAAGGCTGTTGAATGTTAAAAAGCGAGAAAGGCGATAAAAGAGTGAGATAAGTGAGGAAAATAAACGGTTGCTAAGCGGCAATAATCGCAAACACGTGCTACCGCGCATAAATTTTTGACCAAATGGTCAAAAATCGCATCTTACTGACCTCCTAACAGAACTAAACATTGAAAAACAGCCATCAAAAGACAAAAATACAATTAAGCCATCATTTTAATAAGTAAAATAAAGGGCAATGATCACATTGCCCTATTCAATCATCATCTTACCGATTGAAATAACCACATCACGATGGTTCACAACACTCACAACATCGATAAATCCAGCACATCCCGCATATCATAGAGGCCAGATTTCTTGTTCTTCAACCAACTTGCCGCCTTAACTGCGCCATTAGCAAAGGTCATGCGGCTGGAAGCCTTATGGGTAATCTCTACACGCTCGCCAATATCAGCAAACATCGCGGTATGTTCACCAACAATATCGCCTGCGCGTACGGTAGCAAAGCCGATGGTCTGTGCTTGACGCTCGCCGGTATGGCCTTCGCGTGCGTAAACCGCGTGCTCGTCCAATTTCCAGTTCATCGCATCGGCAATCGCTTCGCCCATCGCTAACGCTGTACCTGATGGTGCATCAACTTTATGACGGTGGTGCGCTTCCACAATTTCAATATCAGCATAGTCACCCATCACTTTGGCTGCTTGCTGCAGCAGATTCAGCACCAGGTTCACACCAACACTAAAGTTAGCGGCAAACACAATGCCAATTTCTTCGGCAGCGGCGCGAATCGCTTCTTTACCTGCCTCATCAAAGCCGGTGGTGCCAATCACCATCGCCTTTTTATGCTTGCGGCAGAATGCCAGGTATTCCAGCGTACCTTCCGGCCGAGTAAAGTCGATCAGCACATCAAAATCATTGACCACTTTCAGCAAATCATCGGTAACGGTAATACCGGTTTTACCGATACCAGCCAGTTCACCTGCGTCAGCGCCCAGCAGTGAAGAACCGCTACGTGCCAGTGCTGCGCCTAACGCGACACCTTCCGCTTGCTGCACAGCCTGAATTAAATTGCGTCCCATGCGGCCTGGCGCACCAACGATAGCAATGCGGATATCACTCATAATTATTCATTCCTGATACAAATCTATGCATGCAAAGCGTAAACAGGTTAACGGTCAGATAACCGTCACGCCACAATAAAAAAGGGATAATAAGAATTTTATGCCAGCCGCCAAACATTATCAGTAAAAGCAATCCCACCTGCTGGAAGTGGTCTATTTGGCGACGACAGATAAAGAAAAGGCCGAACGATGTCGGCCTGATTCTGTTTCGATAGCAAACGCTTACTGGACGTTGCGCACTTCGACACGCAACTCTTTCGGCACTTCAAACACAATGTTCTCTTCACGGCCAATCAACTCAATCGCGGCTTCGCCACCATACTCTTTCAAGCGCTGAATCACCTGCTGCACCAGAATATCCGGTGCCGAGGCACCCGCCGTCACACCGATGATCTGCTTGCCTTTAACCCACTCTTCCTGAATGTCATCCGCTGAATCGATCAGCTTCGCCAGTTTCCCCGCACGCTGTGCCAGTTCGGCCAGACGGTTGGAGTTAGAGGAGTTTTTCGAGCCCACCACCAGCACCACTTCCGCATCACGCGCCAGAACACGCACGGCTTCCTGGCGGTTAGTCGTGGCGTAACAGATATCATCTTTGCGTGGGCCAATAATTGCCGGAAAGCGCTGACGCAGTGCATCAATCACATCTGACGTATCATCAACCGATAAAGTTGTCTGCGTCATGAAGCACAGATTGCCTTCGTCCTTAACGCTCAGCTTGAACACATCTTCCGGTGACTCCACCAAATACATGCCACCGTTGGGGTTGTTGTACTGCCCCATGGTGCCTTCCACTTCAGGGTGTCCGGCATGACCAATCAGAATGGCTTCCACACCTTTACGGCTGGCGCGCGCCACTTCCATATGTACCTTGGTCACCAGCGGACAAGTGGCGTCAAACAGCATCGTGAGATTGCGCGCTTTCGCTTCCGCCCGCACCGCCTGAGAAACGCCGTGAGCAGAGAAGATCAGGATGGCATCGTCCGGCACTTCGCTGATCTCTTCAATGAAGATCGCTCCCCGATCGCGCAAGCTGCTCACCACGTAGCGGTTATGTACCACTTCGTGACGCACGTAGATCGGTGCACCGTACATCTCCAGCGCGCGCACCACGATGCTAATGGCGCGATCCACGCCTGCACAGAAACCGCGAGGGTTAGCTAACAGGATTTGCATCGCTGGCCTCCAGCACCGGATCAATCTCCAGCACTTCAATTTCAAACTGAATGCGCTGGCCGGCCAACGGATGGTTAAAATCAACGGTGATCGAGTCACCGGAAATTTCACGGATCACACCCGGCATCTCGCTACCACCTCTGCCGCTGAACAGCATGATGGAACCGACTTCCGGTTCGCCAGCATCTTTAAAGTCACGGCGCGAAAAGTACTGAACCAGGTCCGGACTGGTGCCACCAAAGGCATCTTCCGGTGCCAGCGTAAAGGCATGCTTATCGCCGACTTTACGTCCTAACAGTTCCTGTTCCAATGCACCAGACAAGCTGCCATCTCCCAGACGGAACAGCGCTGGTTTGCCGTTGGCGCGTGTTGATTCCGCTGTTGAGCCATCTTCCAGCTTCAGCGTGAAATGCACCAGCAACGCGCTATCGCGCTGTACGAAGTCGGTCATCTGTTACCCTTTCTCTTTTACCTGTTTATCTTTCGGGGTGAGAAAACCTTCTAACACCACCAACGCCGCGCCGATGCAGATTCCGCAGTCAGCGATATTAAAGGTGGCGAAGTGCCAGTCTCCAACATAGAAGTCGATGAAATCGACCACGAAGCCGTGATAAGCACGATCAAACAGGTTACCCAATGCCCCGCCGATAATCAGCGCATAAGCAATATTGGTTAATTTATTACTGGCGCGGTTGCGATACATCATCACCACCAGCGCCACAACGATAGCAATCGCAATGCCGGCAAAGAACCAGCGCTGCCAACCGCCTTTGTCCGCCAGGAAACTGAACGCCGCGCCATAGTTATGCGCGTAGAACAGATTCAGGAACGGTATCAGCGGCTGAGTTTCATGCAGCATCATGTTATTCATGATCCACTGCTTGCTGGCGAAATCGACCACGATCACCACCAGCACCAGCCACAACCAGCGCAATCCGGTAGAGCAGAGTTTACTCATCAGGCAAATTTCCGCACTTCACCGTTGCCGGCTACGTTGGTGTAACAACGTCCACAGACCGCAGCATGCTCCGGATTCTGGCCAACGTCAGTAGTGTAATGCCAGCAACGCGGACATTTCTCGCCTTCTGCTTTATGCAGTGCGATTTTCAGACCTTTCAGTACTTCGCTCTGCTGTGCTTCATCGCTGGCCGTAGCGTAATCCGCCACCGTAGCGCCGGAAGTCAGCAGGACAAAACGCAGCTCATCGCCCAGCGCCTGCAGTTTAGCGGCCAGTTCAGCATCCGCGTAAAGCGTTACTGTGGCTTCCAGCGCGCCACCGATACGTTTATCGCTGCGCGCCTGCTCGATCACTTTGTTGACTTCGCCGCGCACTTTCAGCAGCTCATCCCAATAAGCGTCGTTCAGTGCTTCGTTATCTGCCAGACCAAACAGGCCTTCATACCACTCTTCGGTGAATACGTATTTAGCACGTTCACCCGGCAGGTAGCCCCAGATTTCATCAGCAGTGAAGGACATGATTGGCGCCATCCAGCGCACCAGCGCTTCAACAATGTGCCACAGCGCGGTCTGGCAACTGCGACGCGCCAGGCTGTCACCTTTCGCGGTGTACTGACGATCTTTAATCACATCAAGATAGAACGAGCCCATTTCGATGGAGCAGAAGTGCATCAGACGCTGCACCACTTCATGGAAATCGTAGTTCTCGTAAGACTGGACGATGTCCTGCTGTGCAGCCAGCGCACGGCCAACCGCCCAGCGATCTACCACCACCATCTCTTCGGGTTTCACACAATCGGTCGCCGGGTTGAAGCCCGCGAGGTTAGCCAGCAGGAAACGCGCGGTGTTACGGATACGACGATAGCTGTCCGCTGCACGCTTCAGGATTTCGTCGGACACCGCCATTTCACCGGAGTAATCCGTTGAGGCGACCCACAGACGCAAGATATCCGCACCCAGTTTGTCCATCACATCCTGCGGAGCCACGGTGTTACCGATGGATTTCGACATTTTGCGGCCCTGACCGTCCACGGTGAAACCGTGCGTCAGTACCTGACGGTAAGGCGCTTTGCCTTTCATCGCCGTCGAGATCATCAGCGAAGACATGAACCAGCCACGATGCTGATCTGAACCTTCCAGATACATATCCGGCGCATGGCCGCCAAATTCTGGGCGCGAATCGACCACAGAGTAGCTGGTTGATCCTGAATCGAACCACACATCCAGCGTATCTGGCACTTTGACATAGTGATCAGCGTCATCGCCCATCAGATCACGCGGATCAAGATCCCACCATGCCTGAATGCCATCCTGCTCTACGCACTTCGCGACTTTTTCCATCAGCTCCAGTGTATCCGGGTGCAGCTGCTCGGTCTCTTTATGTACGAATAGCGCCATTGGCACGCCCCACGTACGCTGACGCGAGATACACCAATCTGGACGGTTCGCCACCATCGCTTCGATACGCGCCTGGCCCCAGTCTGGGATCCACTGCACGCCTTTGATCTCTTTCAGCGAC